>JBJFAQ010000245.1:0-11306 GCA_051887995.1 Eubacteriales bacterium | reverse complement strand
AACAGGAATTTTCCGTCAATTCTTCCCAAAAATGTACTTGAGCATTTCGGACATGTGACGAGACCTTCAGGGGTGTTTAATAATGACATCAAGTATTCCCTTTCAAAGTCGGACGAGGCAGAGGCGGAAAAAGATGTTGTTGACATAAACGGCAAAGGAATTTATAATGAAAGAGAGACAAATTCCGAAACCGGAGGAAATGAAAATGGGAAAGTATTACATAATAGAGGACGGATTCGGAACCAGGAAGAAATACCTCAAAGAACTTTACAGCAAAATGCAGCAAAATATGGAAGAGATGAGGGATTTGGCACTGAAAGCAGGCTGGTCGGAGGAAGAAGCAAACAAATTTCCGGTAAAGATAGTAAAGGAAACCGACTGACTAATGAAAAAGAAGAGATAAAAGGGAAGCGAAATAAAGTATTTCATTACTTATTGACGTTTTGGCGCTTTTGATTTAGAGTTTTTGCCGATTTTGGCGCAAAGGACCTGCAAAATTGGCAAAAATATAAATAAAGCAGAATTTTGACAAAATTCGGACTATATATGCTTTGAAAAAGATTTTAAGCGGCATAATGCTGTGCTTGCAATGAAATTCAGGAGGTTATTGTGAAGAGTATCAATTGGGCTGTTCTCGGAACGGGCGTAATCGCTAATGAAATGGCGGTTGCACTTCAAAAGAACGGAAAAAACATTTATTCGGTGGGCAACAGGACATATGAAAAGGCGGTAGCGTTCGGGAAAAAGTACGGCATAAGCAAGGTTTATGAAGATTATAATGAGATGTTTACCGACCCTTGTGTAGATGTGATTTATATTACAACCCCGCACAATACACACATCGGCTTCATGAAAAAAGCCATTGAAAACGGCAAACATGTCCTTGCCGAAAAGTCGATTACCCTTAACAGCGCAGAGCTTAGCGAGGCAATTTCTTTGGCAAGGAAAAATAACGTTGTTATAGGCGAGGCTATGACGATATTTCATATGCCCGTTTATAAAAAACTGAAAGAAATTCTGGCATCCGGCAGTCTCGGCAGAGTAAACCTGATAACAATGAATTTCGGAAGCTTTAAAGAGTACGATATGAATAATCGATTCTTTAACCGCAGTCTTGCCGGCGGCGCAATGCTTGATATCGGTGTATACGCGCTCTCGTTTATGCGCTGGTTTATGGATTCAAAGCCGGACAGCTTGCTGTCTCAGGTCAAAACCGCACCGACGGGAGTTGACGAACAGGCGGGACTTCTTTTGAAAAATAGGGAAGGACAAATGGGAACGGTAATGCTGTCGCTTCATTCAAAACAGCCAAAGCGCGGCATGATCTCCTGTGAAAACGGATATATAGAAATCATGGAATATCCGAGGGCAAGTGAAGCCAAAATCACTTACGCGGACACAAATAAAACCGAAATAATTAAAGCGGGGGAAAGTGCGGACGCGCTTTCGTACGAACTTGATGATATGGAAAAAGCCATTGCCGGGGACACGGAATGTATGCATCTTGACTATACGATAGATGTCATGGATATGATGACGAGCTTCAGAAAATCATGGGGGCTTACCTATCCCGAGGAGGAATAAGATGGAAATTGAGCGGGTAAGCATTGAAGACGCAGAAGAGCTTCTTTCAATATATGCACCGTATGTACGGGATACGGCAATATCATTTGAATATGAAGTGCCGTCTTTGTCTGAATTTAGGGACAGAATACGAAACATTTCGGCGATTTTTCCGTATATAAAAGCAGTAGACGAAGGCAAAATCCTCGGATATGCCTATGCGGATAAATTCAAAAGCAGAAAAGCATACGACTGGTCTGTGGAAGTGACGGTTTATGTGCGAAAAGATTCAAGAAGGGCTGGAGTCGGGAAATTGCTTTATCATTCGCTTGAGGATTCTCTGAAACGTATCGGAGTTCTTAATATGAATGCGTGTATAGCCGTTCCAAACGGAGAGGACGAGCATTTGAGCAATGACAGCTATTATTTTCATAAAAAAATGGGCTTCAGTCTTGTCGGAACATTTCATAACAGCGGATACAAGTTTGATACGTGGTACGATATGATTTGGATGGAAAAATTCATCGGAAAACATGAAAAGCATCAGGAAAAAGTGCGGTTCGGCGAATGGTCGATAGAGTGAAAAATCTGTTTTGAGCATTGATTTGCTTCCCCCCTGAGAGAAAAACGTCTCTCAGGGGCTTCTTTATGCGAATTTTCGGCATATTTAAAAGGAAAATTTTTAAAAATTCCAATAAAAACGGCTGAGGCATGTCATTGCAGAAGTATGCACCGAAGATGCGAGGGGAAGAATAAAGCATGTATCAAAAAACGTGGTTTTGAGGATATTTTTTTATATAATTAGATTTTGCTGAAATTTTTTGTCACTTATTATTGACATATGCTCATATATCGGATATAATATATATACCCCATGGGGGTATATATGAAAGGGGCAGGATTGATGTCGGATAAGAAAGCATGTGGGTGCTGTGCGAAAAAGACAGACCGCTCGGCGGAAGAGAGAAAAAAACTGATTCATCGTTTGAACCGAATCGAGGGGCAGATTCGCGGTATTCGCGGCATGGTGGAAAAAGACGAATACTGCACGGATATTTTAGTCCAGTCTGCCGCCGTCAGTGCCGCCGTCAATGCGTTTAATAAAGAACTGCTCGCAAGCCATATAAGAGGCTGTGTCGCCAGAGACATACGTGAGGGCAAGGACGAGGTAATAGACGAGCTGCTGCAAACACTGCAAAAGCTGATGAAATAAACGGAGGACTTGGGATTTAGTCATGGAGCAATATACAGTAACCGGCATGAGCTGTGCCGCCTGCGCCGCCCGCGTTGAAAAAGCGGTGTCGGGCGTGAAAGGAGTCGCGTCCTGTTCGGTCAGCCTGCTTACAAATTCTATGGGGGTCGAGGGGACGGCATCAGCCGAGGAGGTCATAGCGGCGGTTCGTGACGCAGGATACGGCGCGTCTCTGAAAAAAAACGGCAAAGACCTGAATACACGCCTATCATCCGACGAGGAGGCGCTGAAGGATACTGAGACGCCCATATTGAAAAAGAGGCTGATTGTCTCTCTCGGCTTTTTGGCAGTGCTCATGTATGTTTCGATGGGGCATACAATGTGGGGGTGGCCGATGCCGTCTTTTTTTGAAGATAACCATGTGGCAATGGGGCTTTTGCAGCTGCTTCTTACGATTATCATTATGGTCATAAATCAGAAGTTTTTTATAAGCGGCTTTAAGAGCCTGTGGCACCGTGCCCCGAATATGGATGCGCTTGTGTCACTTGGCGCGGCGGCGGCCTTTGGTTACAGTACGTTTGCCCTGTTTGCTATGACGGACGCACAGCTAAAGGGCAACGCGGACGCCGTGATGTCCTATATGCACGAGTTTTACTTTGAATCCGCAGCCATGATCCTGGCGCTTATAACCCTCGGAAAAATGCTCGAGGCGCGCTCAAAAGGAAAAACCACAGACGCACTAAAGGGACTGATGAAGCTTGCTCCAAAGACTGCTGTGCTCATAAAGGAAGGCGCTGAAATAACGGTTTCCGTCGAGCAAGTAGCAAAAGGGGACGTTTTTGTTGTACGTCCGGGTGAAAATATACCCGTGGACGGAATCGTTCTTGAGGGAAACAGCGCGGTAGATGAATCCACCCTTACAGGCGAGAGTATTCCGGCAGACAAGACGGTCGGAAGCACGGTTTCCTCAGGAACGTTTAATCAGTCGGGATTTATCCGATGCGAGGCGACAAGAGTGGGCGAGGATACCACGCTGTCGCAGATAATCCGTATGGTCAGCGATGCGGCGGCAACAAAAGCGCCGATTGCAAAGGTTGCCGACAAGGTTTCGGGAGTATTTGTCCCCGCAGTTATCTTAATTGCGGTGGTAACCGTAATCGCATGGCTAATTGCCGGTCAGACAGTGGGATTTGCTTTGGCGCGCGGGATTTCGGTGCTTGTCATAAGCTGTCCGTGCGCGCTCGGACTTGCCACGCCTGTCGCCATCATGGTCGGAAGCGGAATGGGGGCAAAAAACGGGATTCTGTTCAAAACCGCGGTATCTTTGGAAGAAACGGGAAAAGCACAGATTGTGCTGCTTGACAAAACCGGAACGATAACTAAGGGGGAACCAAAGGTTACGGATATAATTCCGGCAAACGGACTGAGTGAAACGGAGCTTTTGCATACCGCATATTCGCTTGAGAAGAAAAGCGAACATCCGCTTGCGCATGCAATAAATCAAAGGGCAGAGCAGGAGGGGCTTTCGGCGGCTGAGGTCGAACAATTTAAGGCTCTGCCGGGGAACGGACTTACCGCGTCTCTTGACGGCAACGCTCTTTGCGGCGGCAGTTATAAATTCTTAAGCGAGCATGTCAAAGTGCCCGAAGAGATGAAATCAAAGTCCGAAAAGCTGTCTGAAGAAGGAAAAACACCGCTTTTCTTTGCACGCGGCGGTGAATTTTGCGGTATAATTGCCGTGGCGGACGTCATCAAAGAGGACAGCCATGAGGCAATTAAGCAAATGCAGGATATGGGTATTCGGGTGATGATGCTGACCGGCGACAATGAACGCACGGCGAGGGCGGTCGGAAAAAGAGCAGGGGTTGACGAGGTCATCGCCGGCGTGCTCCCGGACGGCAAGGAAAATGTGGCTTGTGAGCTCAAGAAAAAAGGCAAGGTAATCATGGTCGGCGACGGTATAAATGATGCCCCGGCGCTGACAAGCGCCGACATCGGCATTGCTATCGGTGCGGGTGCCGATGTTGCAATCGACGCGGCAGATGTGGTACTGATGAAAAGCCGCCTTTCCGATGTCCCCGCCGCCATTCGTCTGAGCCGGGCAACACTGCGAAACATTCACGAAAATCTTTTCTGGGCGTTCATCTACAATATTATCGGTATTCCGCTTGCGGCCGGAGCATTTATAAATATACTCGGCTGGCAGCTTAGCCCCATGTTTGCCGCGGCGGCAATGAGCCTGTCCAGCTTCAGCGTTGTTACAAATGCCCTGAGATTAAACTTTTTTAAAATGCATGACTCAGGGCGGGATTATAAAATCAAAAATAAACTAAAAAACACAGCGGAAAAGGAGAGAAAAACCATGGAAAAAACACTGGAAATCGAAGGCATGATGTGCGGTCACTGCGAGATGCACACAAAAAAGGCGCTTGAAGCGCTTGACGGCGTAACAAAAGCTGAGGTGAGCTATAAGAGCGGAACTGCAGTTTTGACGCTCGATAAGGACGTTTCAGACGATGTTCTGAAGAGAGCCGTCGCCGATGAAGGCTATAAAGTGACAGGAATTAAGTGAAAAAACAAAGCGGCAAAACAGCAGATACATGCTTTTTGCCGCTTAATATAAAAACGTCTTGAGACGTAGCGTAATACGATGCAAAAAAGCTCGTCATATACGCAAAAAAGGCATTGCCGTTAGGCAAATGCCTTTTTTATATCGGTAATTATATTCTGTCAAAGTAAAAAACAGGCGTCGCCGAACGAAAAAAATCTATAATTTTTTTCGACGGCGGTTTTATATGCATCAAGGATTTTTTCTCTGTCGTAAAACGCGGAGACAAGCATAAGAAGCGTGCTTTCAGGCAGGTGAAAGTTCGTTATAAGCGCGTCAACTGACTTGAAACGGTATCCCGGATAAATAAATATGCCGGTGTCACCGCTCAGAGGATGTATAACGCCGTTTTCATCAGCAACGCTTTCAAGTGTGCGGCAGGAGGTTGTTCCGACGGCGATTATCCTGCCTCCCGATGCCTTGCGCTCGTTTATTATGCGCGCGCTCTCCTCGGAAACCGAAATATATTCGGTATGCATAATGTGGTCGGAGATGTTTTCTTCCTTTACAGGGCGAAATGTGCCGAGCCCGACATGAAGCATTACGGGAACTATGGCCGTGCCTTTTGCGCGTATGCGGTCGAGCAGTTCGTTTGTAAAATGCAGTCCGGCGGTGGGAGCGGCGGCAGAGCCTTCGTCCTTTGCGTAGACTGTCTGATAGCGGTCGTTGTCCTTAAGCTGTTCCGTTATATACGGAGGCAGAGGCATAAGACCTATACGGTGAAGAATTTCGTAAACATTTTGGTATTTTGTCTTGTCATATTCAAAATGCACAAGTCGGTTGCCTTCCTCAACGATATCGGTGACCTCGCCTCGAAGGATACCGTCTCCGAAAACAAGTCTGCTTCCGATTTTTGCGCGTTTTCCGGGCTTTACGAGCGTTTCCCACGTGTCAAGACTGTGCAAGCGGAGGAGAAGCAGCTCAATTCCGGCGTCCGCTTTGCCCTCTGCATGACCGTAGAGCCTGGCGGGAATGACCTTTGAATTGTTTACGACAAGCACGTCTGACGGCTCTATGTAGTCTATGATATCATAAAAATGTCGGTGCTCGATTTTCCCCGTTGCGCGGTTTATTACCATAAGACGGGACTCGTCGCGCTTTTCCGTCGGGTGCTGTGCAATCAGCTCCGGCGGCAGTTTGTAAAAGAAGTCCGATTTCTTCAGCTCCGTCGGACTTGTTTTATTGTAAATAATTTCAGACATAGATAGTACCTCGCGGAAAAGTAACCCCAAAAACCGTTTTGTCATATGCTTATAAGGCAAAATAAAGTGTTTTCGGAGGTAAAAGTATGAGTAAGCTGAAGCCGTCTGTTTTTACGGGCGTCGCCACGGCGATGATAACGCCTTTTCGCGGCGGCGGAATTGATTACGAGTCGCTTTCAGCCCTGATTGATTTTCAAATTGCAAATAAAACGGACGCACTTGTCATTGCGGGAACGACAGGGGAGGCGTCAACGCTGACTGATGAAGAATACAGTGACCTTATAAGGTTCGCCGTAGAAAAAACAGATGGGCGTGTGCCTGTCATTGCGGGAAGCGGCAGCAACTGCACCGAAAAAGCATGCCGTCTGTCGCGCATTGCCTCGGACGCGGGAGCAGACGCTTGTCTTGTCGTCACTCCATACTATAACAAGGCAACTCAGAGAGGGCTTGCGGAGAGCTACCGGCATATAGCCGCATGCGGAAAACCGATTATACTGTACAATGTCCCGTCACGAACGGGTATGCGTATCTCGATTGATACGTACGAGGAGCTGTCGAAAGTCGAGAACATAGTCGCCGTGAAGGAAGCCGATACGGATATATCGAATACGGCGGAGCTTATATTCCGATGCGGAGACGCACTTGATATATATACAGGAAACGACAGCGAGCTGATTCCCGTTCTCGCGCTCGGAGGCGCAGGTGTGATTTCCGTTGCGTCAAATCTCATTCCGTCTGAAATGAGAAGCATTTGTCGCAGTTTTCTCGGTGGAAACTGTGCGGAGGCGCGGCGTAGCTTTGCCGCGGTTTTCCCGCTTATACGCGCGCTTTTCTCCGAGGTAAATCCCATTCCCGTAAAAACAGCACTTTCAATGCGCGGATTTTGCGAAGAGGAGTTCAGACTTCCGCTATGCTCCATGGAGGAGCAGAGAAAAGAAGCGCTTGGGGCGCTGCTTTACAGGTATTTTCAGCCGGCAAACGGGTGAAGTTCACATTCGGAGCGCATTTTTGAAATAACTCCGCGCGGTTTGTGAGAATGGAAAATGGCAGAGCCGGAGACGATGACGTTAGCGCCGTTTGATGATGCAAGCCAGACGTTTTCCTCGGTTATGCCTCCGTCCACCTCGATATTTGTACGCAGTGAGCGCGAGGTGATCTCGCGTCTTAGCGCACGGCATTTGTCAAGGGTTTCGGGAATCATTTTCTGTCCCCCGAAGCCCGGCTCAACTGTCATCACAAGTACCATGTCGAGCTTGTCAAGATGCGGCAGGAGAACGTCGTACGGCGTTTTCGGAGAGACTGCCATTCCGGCTCTTACATCATGCTCCTTTATGTAATCTATAAGCATATCCGCGTCGCAGTCGCTTTCCGCGTGAAAGGTAATGATGTCAGCTCCTGCGCGGATAAAGCTGTCCACATACTTTTCCGGCTCGCTTATCATGAGGTGCACGTCGAACAGCAGCTTGCTTGCCTTTCTTATTGAGCCGACGACAGCAGGTCCGAAGCTGATGTTCGGAACAAAATGCCCGTCCATTATGTCAAGGTGCAGATAGTCGGCGCCTGCCGACTCCATTTTCATCACTTCGTCCGCAAGGTGGGAAAAATCGCATGCAAGAACAGAAGGGGAAATAAACGTCATATAAAAAACCTCCTTTTTCTGCCGTCCCGGGATTTGTCGTAAAATGAAAAATCCTGTAACACGGCAACATGTTTCGGAATATCTTTTTAATGGGGCATGAAATTAAGCGGAAACGGGATCCGTCGGGCAGTTGAATTTCAAAGATGTGAGAGAGAATACGTATTCCGTCCCGCAGGGATATTGCTTCGCTTCGGCGAAGCAATTCCTTTTAAACGCATTTTATTTTTCAATAAGGCACACAGCATGCGCGGCGATGCCTTCTTTTCTGCCTGTAAAGCCAAGCCCTTCCTCCGTTGTCGCCTTGATGCTTACCGCGTCCTCGGGAAGAGAAGCGGCGATGGCGATTTTTTTTCGCATTTCGGGTATGTACGGAGAGAGCTTCGGCGCTTCGGCAAGCACTGTCGAGTCGATGTTTGAGACGGTGTAACCGTTTTCGCGCACAAGACGCACCACCTCAGAGAGAAGCGCGAGGCTGTCCGCGCCCGCGTATTTTTCGTCGGTGTCGGGAAACAGCTTTCCGATGTCTCCGAGGCACGCGGCGCCGAGCAGAGCGTCCATTATTGCATGGACAAGCACGTCCGCGTCACTGTGGCCGAGAAGCCCTTTTGTGTGAGGTATTTCGACACCGCCGAGTATGAGTTTTCTCCCGCAGACAAGGCGGTGGACATCATATCCGTGACCTATTCTCAGCATTTTTCTGCCTTCTTTCTGCGCTCAAGTAATATTCTCTCCGCATTTTTTAGGTCGTCGGGACGTGTTATTTTCAGATTTTCGGGGCTGCATTCAACGAGTTTTACGCGGTATCCGATGCGCTCGGCAAGTGAATTATCGTCCGTGGCTTCAAATCCGTCCTCACGCGCGGTGACCGCCGCGGCGCAGTAAAGATTCCGACCGAATATCTGCGGCGTCTGAGCCATATATACGAAATTTCTGTCTTCCGTGCGCTCGATAAATCCGTTTTTGTCGGCGATTTTCACGGTATCGACAGCGCGCACGGCGGCGCTTGCCGCACCGTACTTCACTGCGGCACGAAAAACCTTTTCGATGTCATCGGGTGTGACAAGGCATCTTGCACCGTCGTGAAATGCGACAAATTTCGCCTTTTCAGAGGTTTTAAGAAACGCATTGTAAACCGATATCTGGCGTGTTTCGCCACCTGCGGTAACGGCGGAGAGCTTTGTAATGCCGTATTTGTCCGCAAATTCATAGTAGAGAGGAATTTCATCTTCCTTTGCCGCAACCACAATTTCCGATATGCACTCGGCGTGCTCAAAAGCAAGGAGCGTGTGGGCAATGACCGGCATTCCGACAAGGTCCATCATCTGTTTTGTAGTATCGCCGCCCATGCGCGCGGAATGACCTCCCGCTGCGATAACGGCAGAGGTGAAAACATTTTTTCCCGAGGTTCCCGCGGCGGCATGAAAAACCGACGCCGCGCCACGGAGAAAATCATCAAGTTTTCCCATTGAAAAGCTCCTCTCTTAAGGGGTTTTGTCTTTGCACCGAGGCTTATGCAAGTTCGTCGAATCTTCCGTCCTCGATTGCGTTTATCATGTTTACGCGCGGAAGGTGTCTGCCGCCCTCAAATTCGGTTTCAAGAAATGCGTCGACAAGCTCCATTGCAAGTCCGTATCCGACCACTCTTTCGCCGAAGCAAAGTACGTTTGCGTCATTGTGCATTCTGGTGAGCCTTGCGCTGAAGGTGTCGGAGACGCACGCTGCACGTATGCCCTTATGCTTGTTTGCGCACATGGACATGCCGACTCCCGTTCCGCAGATAAGTATTCCGAGTTCGCGTTCTCCGCTCTGAATCTCAGTGCAGAGCGCGTGTGCAACGGCGGGATATGCGCAGCTCTCCTTTGAATGAGTGCCGACATCGAGCACGTCGTACCCCTTCTCGGTAAGTGTTGCCTTGATTTTTTCCTTCAATTCAAAGCCGGCGTGATCCGAGCCTATAACAATTTTTTTCATTTATGTGTTCTCCTTTGAGCTTTTTTCGTTTCTTTCTCTTTCCGCCTGAGATGGACGCAGATATGTGGGCACGACAGCGGAATCGCTCACTGCCGTACCGTTCCGGAAGTCCGCAAGTGCGCAGAGCGCAACCGACGCCGCACTTTGCGCGCGCAGCTGCTCCGGAACATAGGCGTAATTCAGCTTTCCAGACTCGTAAAGCAGAAAGTCTCCGTCTCCGACAAGATATATCGGTTCTTTAAATGAAGCAAGCTCACCTTCAAGCTCCGGCACGCCTATTGCGCGGTCGGCTGTAAGCTCGGTAAGAGTTTTTCCGAATACGCGGTAAACGGCGTTATATACCTGATTTCGTCTTGCGTTCATGACGGGGCAGACGATTCCACTCATGCCGGAGAGGTTTGACGCAAGTGCTTTCAGAGTCGATACACCGACGCAGGGCTTGTTTCTGCCGAAAGCAAGTCCCTTTAACGTCGCCGCACCGATTCTGACGCCCGTAAAAGAGCCGGGACCTTCGGAAAATGCGAAAAGGTCAATGTCAGAGACCTCAAGCGAGAGCATTCTGAGGGAAGCCTCTATCATCGGAAGAAGTGTTTCGCTGTGAGTGTTTCCGCTGTTTACCGTGAAAACCGACAGTATTTTTTCATCCTCGCAGACCGCGCAGGAACAGACGGCGGCAGTGCTGTCAAGTGCAAGAATTTTCATTTTTGTTCCTTTCCGCCGCATAGCTTTACGGTGAGCGCGCGGCTTTCGGTGTCAGAAGGGTCGTTTTTACGGATTTCCGCGGAAATGAAGCGCTCCGGAAGCGCAAACTCTATTTTTTCCGTCCATTCGGTTATGCATATGCCGCGCTCGGGATAATCGTAAAACCCGATTGAATATAAATCGTCCTCGCCCTCTATCCGGTACATGTCAAAGTGAAAGACAGGGAGAGGTTTTGTGCGGTATTCGTTTACAAGCGTGAACGTCGGAGATTTTACCTTTATTGTTTTGTCAAAAAAGGAGACAAAACCGCGGACAAATGCGGTTTTGCCGACGCCGAGGTCGCCGTAAAGGGCGACAAAGCGCGGCAGAGACGTATCTTTTGAGATTTGCTCGGCAAGAAATGCGCCGCAGCGCTCGGTTTCATCGCTC
>JBJFAQ010000244.1:0-2532 GCA_051887995.1 Eubacteriales bacterium | reverse complement strand
TGCGCTCCTTTGTAAGCTCTGCGGCGCGGCGTATAGTCTCGCCGACCATTCTGACAGCGTCCATATTGATACCGCTCTTTGTCGAGCCGACGTTGACCGACGAGCAAATGTGGTCTGTTTGGGAAAGCGCTTCGGGTATGCTTTCGATTAGCTCTCTGTCGCCTGCCGCAAAGCCCTTATGTACGAGCGCGGAATAACCGCCGATGAAGTTGACTCCGGTCGCTCTTGCCGCCTTTTCGAGTGTCAATGCGTATTTTACGGGATCGCCGCCGCTTGCCGCAACGAGCATGGCTATCGGCGTAACAGATATCCTCTTATTAATTATCGGTATACCGAGATTTGCTTCAAGTTCTTCGCCCGTTGAAACGAGCTTTTCCGCTTTTCTTGTAATCTTTTCATATATTCTGTCGCAGCTTTCGTTTATGTCTCCGCGTGCGCAGTCGAGAAGAGAGATTCCCATCGTTATCGTTCTGATATCGAGGTTTTCCTCCTCTATCATTTTTATGGTTTCAAGAATGTCTTTTACGTTGATCATATCTGCTTATATCCTGTGCATTGAATCAAAAATATCTTCGTGCATAACGTGGACGGAAAGAGCTGAGGCTTTTCCCATTTCGCTCATTTCCTTTGAAAAATCCGCCATTCCGATTTTCAGCTCTGTGATATCAACAAGCATAACCATGGCGAACATATCCTGAAGAACCGACTGTGTTACCTCAATGACGTTCGCATTGTATTTTGCGCACTCACCGCTGACTTTGGCGAGGATTCCGACCATGTCTTTTCCCACTACGGTTATTACTGCTTTCATTCTGACCTCCGAATAAGGCGCGGCATTGCGCCGTCGCCGACTTTGAAACTGCTAACAGTATAACACATGCCGGCTTGAAAAGTCAACAGAAATGCTTTTATATAATATGTTTTCTCCTGATATTTGTTGAAAAATCTGCTTTTTCGTTATATAATTAAACCGACAGGAGAGTGACATATATGGACGATGTAAAAAAACTCGCAGATTTACTTGCCGACTCGGAAAAAACCGTGTTTTTCGGAGGCGCGGGAGTATCTACCGAAAGCGGCATACCCGATTTCAGATCGGTTGACGGACTTTATAACATGAAATACGACTATCCGCCCGAGACGATACTGTCAAGTGACTTCTTCTATGAAAAAACCGAAGAGTTTTACCGCTTTTACAGGGACAAGATGCTTATAAGCGGCGTTAAGCCGAACGCGGCGCACATATCCCTTGCAAAGCTTGAACAGATGGGCAAGCTTTGCGGTGTTGTAACCCAGAACATCGACGGCTTGCATCAGGATGCGGGAAGCCAAAAGGTTTATGAGCTTCACGGCTCGGTAAGACGCAACTACTGTCTCAAATGCGGCAAATTTTACGACGAAACCTATATTAAAAAATCCGTCGGTATTCCGCGCTGTGAATGCGGAGGGCTGATTAAGCCCGATGTCGTCCTGTACGGCGAAATGCTTGACGACAGGACTGTAAACGAAGCTGTGAACGCCATAAGAAAAGCCAATCTTATGATAGTTGCCGGCACTTCAATGAGCGTCTATCCCGCGGCAGGTCTTGTCTCGTACTTCAGCGGACAGAATCTCGTTCTCATAAATCGGGACGCCACCCCCCTCGATTCCTCCTGCTCTCTTGTGATTCACGACAAGGTGGGAGAGACACTCCGAAAGGCTTTGACCTACTTTGTTTGAGAGGGTTTTTGTCAAAATAGCCTTTGCGTGGCAGGATTGTTTTTCGGACGTCTGAAACACATCGACTTGATAAACAGGCTGACGGACGGTAAGCCTTTCTGCTTCTTTCAATAAAAAAACGGCTTCGCAAAGCGAGCAATTTCATCCTGCCGCACTGCGAAGCCGATATTTTATTTTTCATCGTCTATCTTTTTGTTTAACTCTTCAATAATTCCTTTTAATATTTCGTGTTGTTTTTGCAGTTGCTCTATATCTGTGGATGACTGCATTAAAAACAAAAGATTATCAGTAAGCGATGCAGGACAATACGGCAAGTCAAGCAGCGCTTTTTCCAGACGCTTGTCACCGAAAAAATAAACTCTGTTTATCGCAAAAATGACTTGGATAAGATCAAAGACGGTATGAAGCACTATAGGGGCACAGAACATATAATCGGCGCGGTTTATTGCGCTGTCATAGTGAAAATTGTTCATCCAAGTACAGGCGCGTGCCATAAAGCACCCTAATATCGTTTTTCGAAGCGCTTCGGGATACTGTTGTGTCCTTCTTTTTTGTTCTTTTATAAAACCGTCCGTCTCGAAAACCGGCTTTATCGCGGAAATTTCACTCAGGCATATATACGTGTAATATCCGTTTGAAGTCCATGTCTGAGGAATGATTTCAAAATGACCGTCAAGGCATTCGTCAATTCGCCTTTTGATATTTGAAAAATATTTAACTGTTGTCTCGACCGGAATGCCGTTATAATAAAAATCGATAGATCCTCCGTACGGAGCAGCATCAAAAGAACCCGAAACCGAAACGCCGCTCGTT
>JBJFAQ010000243.1:0-2545 GCA_051887995.1 Eubacteriales bacterium | reverse complement strand
CAGTAAATACTCTCAAAGCACATTTTCCGTCGCTTTCGGTCAATGAATCGGCGGCAAGAGCCGTTGTTGCGGCGTTTGCGGCGCAGAGCGACCCTACAACGACTGAGCTTGCAGACATAAAATGCGCGGTTTCGGAGGCGGTTACCAACTGCATTGTCCACGCTTACCCCGACAGCATCGGGGAAATTTACATATCGGTTCAAATCTGCGAGGGAAGGCTCGTTCGTATTGAGATAAAGGACAAGGGAAAGGGCATTGAAGACGTTGCGCTTGCCCGTAAGCCGCTTTACACGACCTCCCCCGAAAGCGAGCGGAGCGGAATGGGCTTTACCGTCATGGAAAGCTTTACAGACAAAGTCACGGTTCGCTCAAAACTCGGAAAAGGAACGGCTGTTGTGCTTTATAAGCAGTTGTCGGCAAAGAAAAAAGCAGAGTGAGTTCCGATATCCTTTTGAAAGCGGGGTGGGAACTTTGAAAAATGCACCGGAAATAAAAGAGCCGGAGGAAAAACCGGTATATTCACAAAACCGAGAGCTTATAAGGCTTGCCAAAGAAGGAGATGAAAAGGCGGCTGAGGAACTGATAAAAAACAACACCGGACTTGTGCGCAGCGTCGCCCTGCGTTTCAGGGATCGTGGAATTGAGTTTGACGACCTTATGCAGATTGGTACAATCGGGATGGTAAAGGCGATACGGAGCTTTGACCTCGACCGCGGAACGGCTTTTTCCACCTATGCGGTTCCGCTTATAATAGGAGAAATACGGCGGTATCTGCGAGATGACGGCATTGTAAAAGTAAGCCGAAGCTACAAACGGCTCGGAATTCAGCTTATGCGCGTAAAAAACGAGATTATGACGGAGGAGGGGAGAGAACCTCACCTCGAGGAGCTGGCAAGCGCCTGCGGGGTCAGCGTGTCGGAAGCTGCGGTCGCGCTTGACGCGATAAGTCCGGTTTCCTCGCTTAACGATAAAGTATACGGTGACGACGGTCCTACGCTTGAGGGGACAATCGCGGATGACGACAGCGCCGACGAAATGGAGCGCATTTGCGAAAATCTCGCGCTGTCTCAGGCAATCTCCAAAATGCAGCCGTTATGGCGAAAAATCGTCCTTCTGCGCTATTATAGGGATTACACCCAGCAACAGACGGCGGAGCAGCTCGGGCTTTCTCAGGTAAAAATATCAAGGGAAGAAAAGAAGATTTTTGCGTTTCTGAGAGATGAACTTGCTTAAATATCTTTTATTTGCGACATCAGACTGACCATCAAGTAGTCAGTCTGATGCTTTTTTTGACAAAAAACGACTTTTTTTCGGTAATCTGTCACATAAATAACAATTTCTGTGATTTTTTGCAGAAAATCTCTTGACAAATCGTTTTCTGAGTGATATAATTCATAACATAAAGCGACAAGGACGCCGCAGACAAAGGGAATTTGTCTGTGGCTTTTGTTTTTGCAGAATAGAAAAGCGACAAGGGCGTCGTCACGGAAAGGCTGATTTCTGCCTTTCATTCTCCGGGACTCTTGCCGCTGTTTATTTTCAGGAGGAAAAAGAAATGACAAGCGTAACAGAAATTTTCGGGTCAATGGTTTTTGACGACAGAGCCATGGAGGCAAGACTGCCGAAAGAAACCTACAAGGCGCTCCAGAGAACAATCAAGAGCGGAAAGCATCTTGACCTGTCGGTTGCAAACGTTGTGGCGAACGCCATGAAGGACTGGGCAATCGAAAAGGGCGCTACCCATTTTACCCACTGGTTCCAGCCTATGACGGGAATTACGGCTGAAAAGCATGACAGCTTCATTTCCCCGAGAGGCGACGGAAGAGTAATTATGGAGTTCTCCGGCAAAGAACTTATCAAGGGCGAGCCGGATGCTTCTTCTTTCCCGTCAGGCGGACTGAGAGCGACTTTTGAAGCACGCGGATATACCGCGTGGGACGCAACTTCATACGCATTTATCAAGGACGGCGTCCTTTGCATTCCGACAGTATTTTGCTCCTACGGCGGAGAAGCACTTGACCAGAAGACGGCGCTGCTTCGTTCAATGGAGGCAATCAACCGTCAGGCACTGAGAGTGCTCAAGCTCTTCGGAAACGAAGATGTTACCTCGGTTAAGACAACCGTAGGCCCCGAACAGGAATATTTTCTTGTCGATAAGGCGATGTATGACAAGCGCAAGGACCTCATTTACACCGGCAGAACACTTTTCGGCGCATCCGCACCCAAAGGACAGGAGCTTGACGACCACTATTTCGGAGCAATTAAGCCCCGCGTTGCCGCGTTCATGAAAGAACTGAACGAGGAGCTTTGGAAGGTCGGCGTACTTGCAAAGACCGAGCATAACGAGGTTGCCCCCGCACAGCATGAAATGGCTCCGATATTTACAACGACCAATATCGCCGCCGACCACAACCAGCTGACAATGGAAATTATGCAGAAGGTTGCAAAGAAGCACGGAATGGTTTGCCTGCTTTCCGAAAAACCGTTTGCAGGCGTCAACGGAAGCGGCAAGCTCAACAACTGGTCAATTTCCACCGATACTGGT
>JBJFAQ010000242.1:0-2546 GCA_051887995.1 Eubacteriales bacterium | reverse complement strand
AGGTTTACCTTGTGGACTTAACCGCACTTGTTGCCGGAACACAGTTCAGAGGTCAGTTTGAACAGCGTATGCAGGGGCTTCTTTCCGAGGTGAAGGAAGCAGGCAATGTGATACTCGTCATCGACGAGGTTCATAATCTTGTAGGCTCAGGTGACGCCGAGGGCAGCATGAACGCTGCGAATATTTTGAAACCGGCGCTCTCACGAGGCGAGATACAGGTCATTGGAGCGACAACGCTGACAGAATACCGCAAATATATAGAAAAGGACGCCGCGCTTGAGCGCCGCTTCCAGCCCGTAACCGTAAATGAGCCTTCAATTGAAGAAAGTACGGAGATGCTGAAGGGCATAAAGCACTACTATGAGGAGTTTCATCTAATAACAGTGCCCGACAGCGTAATTGAAAAGGCGGTCAGAATGTCCGAAAGATATATAACAGACCGTTATCTGCCTGATAAAGCCATTGACCTGCTCGACGAGGCGGCGGCAAATCTTTCGCTTAGAACCGCCGAGATAAATGAAAGCTATGAAATCCGTGACAAGCTGCTTGAACTGAAAGATGCCAGAGAAAAATGCGAGAGCGAACAGACAAACGGAGAAGATGCCGAGGCGAAAAAGTACGAGCAAATTGCAAATTACAAGGCGGAAGAGCTGAGGCTTTCGGAAAGGCTGAAGGAGATTGAGCCCAAATGCCATGTTTCGCTGAGTGAAGAGGATCTTGCCTCCGTTATAGAAATCTGGACGGGAATCCCGGCAACAAATATCACTCAAAATGAATTTGAAAAGATCGACACGCTTGACGCGAGACTGAAAAAGCGGATTGTCGGACAGGACGAGGCGGTTGACGCCGTCACGCGCGCCATCAAGCGCAGCCGCGCCGGGATTTCATATAAAAAGAAACCGGTCTCCTTCATCTTTGCAGGACCGACGGGCGTCGGAAAAACAGAGCTTGTCAAAACCCTTGCCGCCGACCTTTTTGACTCTCCCGAAACGCTGATAAGGCTCGATATGTCTGAATTTATGGAAAAGCACTCCGTTTCGAGAATAATCGGTGCGCCTCCCGGATATGTCGGATATGACGAGGCGGGACAGCTTACCGAAAAAATAAGACGCAAGCCTTATTCCGTAATACTTTTTGACGAAATTGAAAAGGCTCACCCCGATGTTCTGAATATCTTGCTTCAGATACTCGATGACGGAAGAATTACCGACGCACATGGAAAGACCGTCAATTTTGAAAACACCGTTATTGTCATGACAACGAACGCAGGCTCGGACAGAAGCACGTCGTACGCCGGATTTGCCGTGGATCAGAACGAGCTTGCCGAGGCAAAGACCGAAAAGGCGCTCGCATCCTTCCTGCGCCCGGAATTTATCAACCGCGTTGATGAGATAATCACGTTCCGCTCGCTTGATAAAACCGATTTTGAAAAAATTGCCGGTATAATGATGGGCGAGCTTCGTGATGTCCTCGCGGAAAAGGATATAAATTTGTCCTATAATGACGATGTGCTTGCGCTTATCGCGGAAAAATCATTTTCCGCAAAATTCGGCGCGCGTAACATGAGAAGGTATATCCAGACGCACATTGAAGATGCGCTGGCTGAAAAAATAATCGCAAATTACAGCAGGGCGTGCACACAGGCACGAATTGCCGTAAAAGACGGAGAGCTTGATATTAACTGTATGTGAGCTTTGCACTTTGCGGGAAAGGAAAGCGAAATGAACGAGCGATGGTATTCGGTTTCGGTCTCCGAAACCGAAAAAAAACTGAATACCGACGCGGCATCGGGGCTGTCTCATGCCGAAGCAAAGTCGCGTCTGCGCAAATTCGGTGAGAATACCGTTTATGCGTCATGCCGCCGTTCATTTGCGGTACATATTGCCGGCGCGACAGCGGATGTTTCGGTCGCGCTTCTTGCGATTGCGCTCATTGTCAGCTCGTTTTTTGATTCCGGAGCACAGTCGTATACTGCGCTTTGCTTGCTCCTTGCGGCACTTGTAGCTTCTGTTATATGCCATTTGATATCCGCGCGCATATTTGAGGACGCGGCGGAATATTCGCTCCCCAGAACAAGAGTTATACGCGGCGGAAGCGTTTTTTATGTCGATGTGAGGGACATCGTTCCGGGAGATGTTATTTTGCTCGAAAAGGGAGATGTCGTCCCCTGCGACTGCCGCCTTGTTTCTTCGGAGGGGCTTCGCGCCATTGAATTTGTCGGAAAAATTTCGGGAAAAGAGAAGAAAGAGCTGACAATAAAGGACGCGGGCATGCTGTGCAGTCCTGACGCGAAGCTTCGGATAGCGGAACAGAAGAACATGATAAGCACCGCCGCTGTAATTGCATCGGGCAAAGGACGTGCCATTGCGGTCAGAACCGGAAGCAGGACCTTTATTTCAGCCGTAGTAGGGCTTCTTGACCCGCTTCCGCCGCGCGGAAGAAAACTCACGGTTAACGAAAACCTGAAAAAATACTTTACCCGCCTCGGGCTTTTACTGCTTATCGCCGTTATACCTGTCAGCATCGCTTCTTATATAAGCACAAAA
>JBJFAQ010000241.1:0-2551 GCA_051887995.1 Eubacteriales bacterium | reverse complement strand
GGACTTGCCGTATGGTCGATGGGTTCGCCTGTCGGAAAGACCAAGATACAGGATGATTTTGCATTCGAGAGCGAGCAGTTCAAGCGCGTGCTTGAAAACGCGTACATTCTCGGAGCAAAATGCATAAGACTGTTCAGCTTTTACGGTACCGACGGAAAGCCCGAGTACCGTGACGAGGTGCTCCTGCGCTTGTCGCGCTATCTTGAAATGGCAAAAGGCAGCGGAATCATTCTCTGCCACGAGAATGAAAAGGGAATTTACGGTGACATTGCAGTTCGCTGCGATGAGATACAGAAGGCGCTGCCTGAAATGAAAGCGGTGTTCGATCCTGCAAACTTCATTCAGTGCCATCAGGATACGCTCGAAGCATGGGCGATGCTGAAAAAGTATGTATATTACTTCCATATCAAGGACTGCCTTGCGGACGGAAACGTTGTTCCTGCGGGAAAAGGCATCTCGGCACTCGACAGAATCCTTCCCGAGTATAACGGACTTGCAAGCGATGTTCTTACAATTGAGCCTCATCTGACGAAATTTGTCGGACTTGACACGCTTGAGGGCGGAGAAAAGAGCGAGGTCGGAAATCTGTTTTCCTTTGCAACAAACGCCGAGGCGTTTGACTGCGCCGTAAGC
The DNA here is from genome assembly GCA_051887995.1 of Eubacteriales bacterium. Lineage (GTDB taxonomy): Bacteria > Bacillota > Clostridia > Oscillospirales > CAG-272 > SIG710. The sequence continues at coordinate 1,918 of JBJFAQ010000241.1, read as the reverse complement.
TCGCTTAAAGAAATCACAGAGAAAATTTAATCTTGGAGGATATAAATATGGAATTCGTAAGACTTGGCATTATAGGCGTCGGTAATATGGGATCGGGACACCTAAAGCGCATACATGCCGGCGAATGTCCCGGGCTTAAGGTGACCGCTGTTGCCGATATAGACCCCGACAGACTTGAATTTGCAAAAGGCGTTGACGACACCATCGCGCTCTATGACGACGCGATAACGATGCTCGATTCGGGCAAGATCGACGCGGTTCTCGTCGCGGTTCCTCACTATTTCCACCCCGAATACGCCATTGCCGCAATGCAGCGCGGAATTCACGTAATGTGCGAAAAGCCTGCCGGCGTTTACACGCTTCAGGTAAGAGAAATGCTTGCAGAGGCGGATAAGCACCCGGAGCTCGTTTTCGGAATGATGTTCAATCAGAGAACAAACTGCGTTTACAGAAAGATGAGAGAGCTTGTTCAGAGCGGCGACTACGGAAGCATCCGCAGAACAAACTGGATAATAACCAACTGGTATCGTCCTCAGTTCTACTATGACTCCGGCGCATGGCGTGCAACCTGGAGCGGAGAGGGCGGCGGAGTGCTTCTTAATCAGTGCCCGCATCAGCTTGATCTCTGGCAGTGGATTTGCGGTATGCCCGTCAAGGTAGACGCGAAGCTCCATTATGGCAAGTGGCACGACATCGAGGTTGAGGACGATGTCACCGCATATGTCGAGTATGCAAACGGTGCAACCGGCACGTTCATTACCTCCACAGGCGACGCGCCCGGCACAAACCGGTTTGAGATTACGATGGACGGCGGCAAGCTCATCTGCGAGGACAACAAGCTCATGCTTTATAAGCTCGATGTTCCCGAACCGGAATTTAACAAGACCTGTAAGGAATCGTTTGGTCATCCGAACGCCGAGGTTATCGAGGTTGAGACGGACGGAAAGAATCCTCAGCATAACGGCGTGCTTATCGCCTTTGCCGACGCTATTCTGAACGGCGGCAAGCTGGTTGCAGACGGCAGAGAGGGTATAAACGGTCTGACGATATCGAATGCAATGCATTTGTCGTCCTGGCTCGGACATCCGGTTGATGTTCCGTTTGACGAGCAACTCTATAAGGACGAGCTTATGAAGCGCGTTGCGACATCGAGGCGCAAAACTCCCGTCAAGAGCGTAATTGCAGACACATCTTCGTCGTATAACGCCGGAAAGTAATAACATATCGAAGGCTCACAGAGGGCGACCTGTGTGAGCCTTCTTTAAGGAGCATAAATGAAAGACTTTCTTTCGATTGACAAAAACGGAGTTTGCCTTTCCGCGCACGCGGAAATAATTTATACACTGGACGGAGAAAAACATACGTTTATTCCCGACTTTTCGGAAAACTACGAGGCGCAGAACGGCGATTTGTCGGCGAGCGCCGATGTTCGGCGCACAGACAGCGGCTATGAGTTTTCGGTAGGCGTGCGCAATGTGAGCGGAAGGAAAATAATTCTCGACGAAATACGTCCGGCAGTATGTGAAAATGTCACGGTAGACGGAAAAATATGTGCTTTTCTTCAGAAAAGGCAAAAAAACGACCTTCCCGGAGCATTTTTGCCGTCCGCACGGGACGAAGCGTTCGGAGATATGTGCATAAGCCTTTCCGAGAGCGGAAGCGCGGAGGAAGAAAAAACGGGAAGCGAATTTTCGGCGGACAGCCTCGCGGTAATACGAGGAGAGGAAGGAAGCCTGATGCTTGCTTTTCTCACCGGACGAACCTGTCTCTGCGAGACCGTGTGCCGCTTTGACGAAAAAGGAAAAATACTTTCTTTTGAGATGAAAAATGAGTTCCGCTGCCTTCTGCGCGCAGGTGCGGAGCGAAGAAGCGAGCTATGCTCTGTTTCGGTTTTGCAGGACGCCGACAAAGGTATACT
>JBJFAQ010000240.1:0-2556 GCA_051887995.1 Eubacteriales bacterium | reverse complement strand
GGCAGCTCCACCGCTCTTTTGCGCGCTTTTTCTTTCGGCACGCCCGAAAGCTCAAGCGGGAAGCAGATATTTGCAAGGCAGGTCCTCTGCATCAGCAGATTGAAACCCTGAAAAATCATTGTCACGCTGCGCCTCATGGCGCGAAGGTCGCGCGGAGAAAGCGCACCGATGTCAACACCGTCGATAAATACGCTTCCCTCCGTCGGTCTCTCAAGCATATTGATGCAGCGCACAAGGGTACTCTTGCCCGCGCCACTCATGCCGATGATGCCGTAGATTTCACCGTCGCCGATTGTGATATTCACATTTTTGAGCGCATCTACACATTCTCCGCCTGCGGAAAAGGACTTCGAAAGGTTCTTGATTTCGATCATGTTCCGTACTCCATAGCATGGGAAATACGCCGGCTGCCCGGCAGTCGACGTATTTCTTTTCTGTTTTATTTATTATTTCAGTGCTTCAAGCGATGTCTGCTTGCCGCCGTAAAGTCCGAGAGGCTCAACATGGATAGCGGCAACGGAAACTATGTGCGTACCGTTCTGAGCGTTGAAATCGTCAAGATACGGAACGTGCTGGAAGTAGTTTGCGTCAACCTCGCCGCTCTCAACAACGTTGTTGGGCTGAACGTAATCGGTGTACTCAATAATCTTAAGAGTGATATCCTTTTCGGCGAGAATTTCCTTTGCTATGGCAAGAATTTCAGCGTGAGGTGTGGGAGAAGCGGCAACGCTGATCTCTGTGCCTGCAAGTGCGTCGTAGTCAACGCTTGCGTCATATCCGTCGCCGGGATTTTCAACTGTGCTTACAACAGCTCCGTCATATGTTGCGGAAATGTAGTCTGCAACCTTCTGTGAGGAAAGAGCCGCGATGAGAGCCTTTACAAAATCAGCGTCTTCGTTTCCTTCCTTTACCGCCAGAATGTTGGAATATGCGGAGGAAGAGCCTTCAATTGCGAGAGAGTCTTTAACGGGGTTAAGGTCTGCGGAAATTGCATAATTGGAGTTTATAATTGCATAGTCGACGTCGGGAAGAACGTTGGGAAGCTGAGCCGCTTCAACCTCTTTGAACTCGATGCCCTTGGGATTGTTTTCAATGTCTCTGATGGTTGCGGTGATGCCTGCGCCATCTTTAAGGGTTATGTAACCGAGATCTTCAAGCAGCAGAAGCGCTCTTGCTTCATTTGTCGTGTCGTTCGGGATGGCGATTGTAATTGTGTTCTTGCTTCCGCAGCCGGAGAGCAGTGCAAGGGCAGAAAATGCAAGTGCGAGTACAAGTACAAAAGATATTGTCTTTTTCATGGTAAATTTCTCCTTTAAAATCTGTATGTTATTTTAAATTTTGGTATTACGATTTGATTATAACGTTGAAAGGCAACACATTCGGTGCTTTTCAAGGTTGTTTTTGGACACGATATACGTGTAAATCATATAAGGAAATCCCCTTTTCTCAAAATAAAATAAGGAAGCCCGAAAAGCTTCCTCAAATATCATCGCATAAGCGATTTTCAGAAACAGGCAATCTCCTGTCCCGCGGAAAGCATTTCAGAAAAAGAAGAACGACAAACGAGCCGCATGCAAAGCATACGGTACATGCACATAAGCATCGTATCGGCTCTGAGTGTAAAGAACTTCTTCATCATAGCTCTCCTTTCGGTAAATAGTTTAGCATATTATATCACCGGCGCGCCCGACTGTCAATAGTTTTTTCAGAATTTTTCCGGATAAAAGCCTTTTTTTGGCACATCACGACGAAAAAAGAATAATTTTTAACCCTTTTTGTGTCTTTTTTCCACGCATATATAAGGGTTTAAATCTGCAGGGAAAGCCGCTTTTATCTGTTTTTCACGAAAAAACTTCATTTTTATCTTGACAAAGCGAAAAAAAGGTGGTATTATAACTCAATTCCAAAATCTGATAATAAAACAGGAATTTAATTCCAAAAAAGAGGTTGCGATATGAAAAAATCGTGTCTTGCTTCAATAAAGGAAAACTATTCGTCTCTGTCCTCCGCCGAAAAACGCATTGCGGACTTTATTTCCAAATCGTCCGACGAAACAATAGGTATGACAACGGGAGAACTCGCATCAAGAACAAATTCAACACCTTCCGCTGTTGTCAGGTGCTCGAAAGCGCTCGGATACGCCGGCTTCAGAGAACTGAAAATGACGCTCGCAATGGAAATTTCCAAGAACCGGGATTTAAATTACAACCCGTATATTTCGGAAGACGACACTCCGGAAGAAATACTTAACAAAATTTTCGGTGCAAACATCAAAACCCTGCATGATACTGCCTCATCGCTAAGCAGTGAGGTGCTTTCCGACGCCGTTTCGGTGCTTGACGCGGCGGAAACAGTATACGTTTACGCAATAGGCACTTCAGCCTTTCTCGCTTCTGAGCTTCAGTACCGTCTTACCTGTATCGGAAAAACCGCCCTTTGCTTTACCGACTTTCCCACTATGAAGGTTTCCACACTCAACATAAAAAAGGGCGACGTCGCCGTCGGAATTTCTCACACCGGAAGAAGCGGTCGTCTTTATGCAAAACCTGCAGGATG
>JBJFAQ010000239.1:0-2565 GCA_051887995.1 Eubacteriales bacterium | reverse complement strand
CTTGCAGTGAGGACACCAGTTGATGATGCGCTCGCCGCGGTAGATGAGATTTTTTTCATAAAGACGGACAAAAACCTCTTTTACGGCTCTCGAACAGCCCTCGTCAAGAGTAAAGCGCTCGCGCGTCCAGTCGCAGGATGAGCCCATTTTCTTGAGCTGGGAAATAATGCGTCCGCCGTACTGCTCTTTCCATTTCCATGCGCGCTCAAGGAATTTTTCGCGTCCGAGGTCGTCCTTTGTAAGCCCCTCTTTGCGCATTGACTCAACGATTTTTGCTTCTGTGGCGATTGAAGCGTGGTCCGTTCCGGGAAGCCAGAGCGTGCAGTAGCCCTGCATGCGCTTGTAGCGCGTCAGTATGTCCTGAAGCGTGTTGTCAAGGGCATGTCCCATGTGGAGCTGTCCTGTGATGTTCGGAGGGGGAATAACTATTGAAAAAGAAGGACCTTCCTTTTTCGGGTCGGGTGTAAAATAGCCCTTCTCGCACCAGTTCTGATAGATTCTGTCTTCAAAATCCTTCGGCGAGTAGGTCTTTGGCAATTCGTTTGTCATTTTTTGCATGACCTCCTGTATTTATGAATAAAATAATTGCAAAAAAAAATTCCGCCGTCCTTTTTCAGGACGCGGAAGCGCGGTACCACCTGATTTCGTGCGAAAAGCACGCTCTCACTTTGTGCCGTATGACACAAATTCTCTGTAACGGGAGAAACCGTCCTCGGCTATTTCGCACACGGCGCTTTCACCGAGACCGCTTGGGGACTACCTTCACCGGCTTTTGCTACGGAGCTTCCACCGTCCTCCGCTCTCTGCAAGCAAGCTTTCCGAGTTACTGCCTTCCCGTCGCTGCGTTTAATGAAAGTATAACACACGAAACCGAATTTGTCAACAATTTTTAAAAAAAGTCTTGACATTTGACATCATATGTGATAAAATACAACTCGCTGAGCAATTCTGCTACTATGGCGCAGTTGGTAGCGCACGTCATTGGTAATGACGAGGTCATCAGTTCGAATCTGATTAGTAGCTCCATTGTAAATAGCAGTAAAAACCACCGACATGTTCGGTGGTTTTTGCATTTTCCGCGCAATATGTGCGGAAAATGCGCGAAAAAGGCATTGAAAAGCTGTACTTTCGGTTATATAATCATAAAAAAGTATGTAAAAGGAGCAGGAAAAATGCAGAAGGTTATTATAAGACCTGCGGGCATAAACGACGACCGTTCGGGTGAGATAAACGCTGTTTTCAGTGATCTTTCCGACGGGGCTGTCGTAAAGTTTGAGGCGGGAATGTACTATTTGCGTGCAAATCTACTTCTTCGCGGCAAGAAAAACATCACTATTGAAGGGTACGGCGCGGTACTTGTGCCGTTTTACGACCCGGAGACGGAGCACGTGAGCGGAAGCGACGTGCTTTATGTCGAGCACTGCGACGGAGTCACTTTGCGCGGCTTTTGCGTGTGCTCCGAGAAACCGACGAATACTGCGGGAAAAATCGTTGCGGTATCACCCGAGTATATAGATGTTAAATTTTCGCCCTCATATCCGATCTCCAAAAAAACGAATTTTCTGACGGGAGCATTATGCGATGATTCGTGGGTGCCTCTGCGGTATATAAAGATAAATACGAACAGTACCGAGAGAAATTCCGTTATTGCGGGGGAGATAGTGACGACGGCCGGGGAAAATATAGGAGCAAGGCATGAGGCGCTCGGCGGCGATGTTCACCGTATCTATTATGACGTTTACGAGCCGAGTGTGCCGAAAGGCAGCAATTTTACGCTTACACACAGCTATTACGGTCTTTCCGCCTTTGTTTTCCGAAGCGCTCACAACGTTACGGTCGAGGACGTTCATATTGACGATTTCGGCGGGTTTTGCTTTGCCATTCTGCCGAGAAGCTCAAATTTTACTTTCCGAAGAGTGAGATTTGAGCCGTCCGAGCCTGAGCACAGAAGGTATTCCTCATGTGCCGACGCCATCCACACGACTGGACTTTACGGGTATCTTAGAATCGAGGACTGCCGTTTCGACGGCATCGGGGATGACGTGCTGAATGTGCATGCGCTGATGCTTTCGGTAAAGGAAAAGACCGAAGACAAAATCACACTTATGCTCGACAAGGCAAACGCACGTTTTCCGAAGCGCTTTATTGAGGCGGGAGACCCGCTTTACGTTTTTGACGGCGAAACGCTTGGATTCAAAGGGAAAATGAGTGTTCTATCGGTCGGTGGAGATGAAGGAGAAGAAGTCACTGTAGACAACCCGAATATCGCATCGGATCACGACTATATTTTCAATTATTTTTACATGCCCGACGTGACAATTACGGGAACGACTGTAATTCGGTCGCGCTCGCGCCTCTGCATACAGTCTGGAAAAAATGTTGAAATATACGGGAACGGTTCCGACACATGTATGTTTCAGGCATGCATTTATATAAGCGTTGCGTTTTCTCACTGGCGCGAGGGCGGAATTGCAGAAAATGTGTCGATACATGACAATGTTCTATGTCCGGTCGGAGAAGGAAAGCGTGCCATATGGCTTCGCATAAACGAGAAAGAGCCTGAAA
>JBJFAQ010000238.1:0-2567 GCA_051887995.1 Eubacteriales bacterium | reverse complement strand
CGTTTCCTTTCCGCTGTATTTGCTTTCGTGGTCACCTATGCCCGTTGAAACGCCTGCCGACACCTTGGTTGCGGCAATCTTTACAATTCCGTTTCTGAATCTTGCGCTTTCACGAGAGGAAACAGTGATTCCTGCAAAAGGCAGAAATATGCGGTAGGCGCAAATTATCTGGCAGAGCTGTTTTTCGTGAACATCAAGAGGATTGATTTTTTCGTTGTTGATAATCGGACGAAGTCTCGGACAGGACAGAGACATTTCCGCGTGAGGATATTTTCGCTGAAGATAATAAACATGCAAAGCGCTCGCAAGCGCATCTTTTCTGAAATCCGAAAGCCCGAGAAGTGCGGAAAAAGCCACGCCTCTCATTCCGCCCATCAGCGCACGCTCCTGCGCATCGAAACGGTACGGCCATACACGCTTATGACCGAGCAGATGAAGTGTTTCATATTTGTCGGCGTCATAGGTTTCCTGAAAAACCGTAACATAATCGGCTCCGCATTCATGCAGATAGCGATATTCTTCTGTGTTGACGGGGTATATTTCAAGGCCGACCAACCGGAAATATTTTCTTGCCGTTTTGCAGGCTTCGCCGATGTATCTGACATCGCTCTGAGAACGGCTTTCCCCCGTAAGAATGAGGATTTCCTCCATTCCGCTGTCGGCAATTACCTGCATTTCATGCTCGATCTGTTCTGCGTTCAGCTTCATCCGATTGATGTGATTGTAGCAGTTGAAGCCGCAGTATACGCAGTAATTTTCGCAGTAATTTGCAATATACAAAGGCGTAAAAAGATACACCGTGTTTCCGAAATGTTTGCTGGTTTCAAGCCTTGCTCTTTGCGCCATCTGCTCGAGAAACGGCTCGGCCGCAGGGGAAAGCAGTGCTTTGAAATCTTCAATGCTGCACGTTTCATGCTCAAGAGCCGCCTTGACATCCTTGGCGGTATATTTTGAGTAATCGTACGCTTTCATCTGTGTCATAACACTTTCGCAGACGTCGGAATTGATCTTTTCCATGCCCGGCATATATTCCATATGGTTTTTACGGAAGGTCGGGTCGGTTTCAAGACGGTGCTTTTTTTCGAGTGCTTCGGGCGATAAAAAAGCGGAATCCACAAAAAACTGATTTTCCATAACAGCACCCCTTAATCACGGAGAAAGCCCGTAAGCGGGTCGGAGGCTGATGCGCCTCTTGTCAGCACTCTGCCGAGCCCTGCAAGGTACGCTTTTCTTCCGGCTTCAACCGCCTGACGGAAAGCCGCCGCCATCAACGGAAGGTCGCCGGCGGTAGCAAGAGCGGTGTTTGCCATAATCGCGGCCGCACCCATTTCCATTGCTTCGCAGGCCTGCGACGGTCTTCCGATACCGGCGTCAACAATAATCGGAAGATCAATTTCATCAATCAGTATCTGGATAAACTCCTTGGTTGCAAGTCCCTTGTTTGAGCCGATCGGCGATGCAAGCGGCATAACGGCGGCGGCGCCGGCGTTGACAAGATCACGGGCAGCGTTCAGATCGGGATACATATACGGCATCACGACAAAACCCTCTTTTGCCAAAATTTCCGTTGCTTTTACCGTTTCCTGGTTGTCGGGGAGAAGATATTTCGAGTCACGCATGATTTCAATTTTCACAAAATCACCGCAGCCGAGTTCGCGGGCCAGTCTTGCAATCCGGACCGCTTCCTCAGCGTTTCTTGCGCCGCTTGTGTTCGGAAGAAGCGTTACCCCCTTCGGAATAAAATCGAGAATATTCTCCTTTTCTTTTGTGTTTGCCCGACGAACGGCAAGGGTGATGATTTCTGCGCCGGCATCTTTCACCGCCGCTTCAATCAGATTCAACGAGTATTTACCGGAGCCGAGAATAAAACGGGAAGTAAATTCGTGCCCGCCGATCATAAGCTTGTCCTGATTCATTTCAAAATCCTTCTTTCTTTATACTTCAAATTTGTTTGCCAGAATCCGCACAACAGTATGCGCCTGATGCGCGGCACAGAGCATCACCCGTGAAGACACGAGACCGATATTGTCGTTCACATCGCTGACGCCGTCGCCGCACAGGTAAAACCTGTCTGTGATTCTTCTTGTCTGAATGCTGTTTGCGCTGCCGAACCCGGCCATGCCGGAAGCCGCCACCAGATACTTTTCCGACATCGTTTCAAGCACGGTATTCACGAGCATCGCCTTACATTCGGCGTTATCAAAAGCTTCGCAGATGATGTCCGCGTCTTTCAGCAGCCCTTCGGCATTGCTTTCACAAATGCGGACGGTATGCGTCTGTATTTCCGTATACGGTGCAATTTCCCTGAGATTTTCGGATAAGGCTTCGGTTTTAAAGCGACCGATTTGTGAGACTTTATATTGCTGACGGTGCAGATTGGTTATATCAACCTGATCAAAATCAATCAGAATGAGTTTGCCGATTCCGACACGGGCAAGAGAAACCGCAATATTGGAACCGAGACCGCCGAGACCGCATACAGCGACCGTTGCCGAGGAGAATTTATCCTGCAAGCTGTCGCCGTGACGCGCTTTCAAAGCCGCCGTCATTTCTTCTTTTGTCGGGTT
>JBJFAQ010000237.1:0-11600 GCA_051887995.1 Eubacteriales bacterium | reverse complement strand
TTTTTCATCTGACGCGCTGAAAGACGCCATTGCGCTTTGCCGGGCGTACCGTGTAAAATCCTATGTGACGCTCAATACTCTTGTACACGACAGAGAGCTTGACGATTTTCTTCTAAATGCGGAAAATGCATTGAATTTCGGCGCGGACGCGCTGATTGTCGCAGACCTCGGCGCGGCGTCGCTCATAAAAAAATATCTGCCGCATGCGGAAATGCACGCAAGCACTCAGTTTTCCGGTCATAACGCAGAAGAAGCAAAGGTGCTTTCGTCGCTCGGCTTTTCCCGAATGGTGCTTGCAAGGGAAACGCCGCTTCGGGACATACGGACATTTGTGTCAAATTCTCCGATTGAAGCGGAGGTGTTCGTTCACGGCGCGCTTTGCGTCTCTCATTCAGGGCAGTGCCTTTTCAGCTCTGCCGTCGGAGGCAGGAGCGGAAACCGCGGCGAATGTGCCCAGCCCTGCCGCCTGCCCTATGAGGGCGGCGGAAAATATCCGCTGAGCCTGCGAGACCTTTGCCTTGCGCCTTACATTCCGGAGCTTATTTCGTCGGGTGTGGCTTCTCTCAAAATCGAGGGGCGCATGAAGCCTCCCGAATATGTAAGGGAGGTTACGTCCGTCTACCGCACTCTGCTTGACGAAAGGCGCGGCGCTGACTCGAAAGAGATTGCATACCTTGCTTCAGTTTTCTCACGCGGCGGCTTTACTCATGCGTATTTTGACGAAAAAATTTCATCTGCCATGCTCGGAGTGCGTTCGGAAAGCGACAAAGAGAGCAGCCGCTCGCTTGAGCCGTTCCTTCGCATTTTAAGACGCCGTCCGGTGGATATTTACGCGTATTTCCGCATAGGAGAGCCTTCAAAGCTCACATTATCCGACGGAGATAGGAGCGTTACCGTTTTCGGAGACGTACCGGAGAAAGCGATAAACGCGCCGATGACGGAGGAGACGGTCCTTCGCAGTCTTACAAGACTTGGTGACACCCCGTTTGAAGTCAGAAGCGCGGTAGCGGACATTGAAGGCAGTCTTATGCTTCCGGTGTCAAGGCTGAATGCACTTCGCCGTGCGGCGGTCGCCGCCGTGCTTGACGGGGGCGAAAAAAAGGCGGTTTTACACGCGGAACGTGAAAAAACCGAACGATTTCCTCAGACGCCTTTTCTCAGCGCACGTTTTTTGAAGCCCGAAAACATAACGCCGCGCGCCGCGTCTTTCTTTGAGCGCATATACGTGCCGCTCGATAAATACGCGGAAACGGATTCTTCTCTTGCACGCGGTGTAATAATTCCTCCTGTTATATTCGACCATGAAGCGGAGGAGGTCAAAGCGCTGCTTGAAAATGCGAAGAAAGGGGGCGCCGAATACGCGCTCTGCGGCAACCTCGGTCACGCTCGGCTTGCCTTGGACGCAGGACTTTCGCTATACGGCGATTTCAGGCTCAATATTTTTAACCGTGAGGCACTAAGAGCCGCGGAAAAACTCGGATTTGAAGATCCGATTCTCTCACCCGAGCTTTCGCTCGCACAGCTTCGGGAAATAGGCGGACCGTCCTCCGTTATTGTATACGGCAGACTGCCGCTTATGCTGCTTGAGAAGTGCGTGATAAAGGAAATTGCCTCGTGCGAGGTATGTGAGAACGGAAAAGCGGCACTTACCGACCGCAGGGGCGTTAAATTCCCCGTTTTCCGCGAATGGAAGCACAGAAATGTTATATACAATTCCCTGCCCACATATATGGGGGACAAAAAGGACAGTCTTGGGCGCTTCGGCATTTTGAGCAGGCATTTCATTTTTACAGACGAGGATAGGGGAGAGGTTGACCGCGTCATATCGGCATATGAACAAGGAAAAGCGCTCGGTATAGACGTCCGCAGAATAAAAAACTGACAAGAGGTATTTTGAAATGAATGAGATAAAGGTAGGTATCAAGCTCCTTCGCGGAATGCCCATGCCGAAATACGCAACGGCAGGCTCTGCCGCACTTGACCTTTGCGCCGCGCTTGACGCAGGGGAGAAGGTTACGCTCCGTCCCGGAGAGAGGGCGCTTATTCCGACGGGAATTGCAATCGCGCCCGAGAGTGCGGGGGTTGTCGCCGTTGTGGCGGCGAGAAGCGGACTCGGAATAAAAAAAGGCATATGCCTCTCGAACGGTATCGGGGTAATTGACAGCGACTACCGCGGGGAAATCTCGGTCGGGCTTTATAACATAAGCCGCGAGGATTTTGTTATCGAACGCGGTGACCGCATAGCGCAGCTCATGTTTATGCCCGTATATGCCGCGTCTCTTATAGAAAAGGACGAGCTTGACCTTACCGAACGCGGCGAGGGCGGATTCGGCTCGACCGGTATAAAGTCTCAGGAGACGGAAAAATGAAGTTTATTTTGGCATCAAAATCGCCGAGACGGCGCGAAATACTTGAAAATATCGGTCTTGACTTTGAAATCGTGACAAGCGACGCGCCGGAGAACTATGAGCCTTCTCTTTCCCCTTCACAGATAGTCACAGCGCTTGCCGCGCGCAAGGCGGAAGCGGTAAGGGACAAGCTGCGGGCGGAAGGCAGAGAGCTTTCGGACACCGTGATAATAGCCTCCGACACCGTTGTCGTATCAGACGGCGAAATACTCGGCAAGCCGCGTGACCGCATGGACGCACGCCGCATGGTGAAGCTGATTTGCGGAAGGGAACACTCGGTTCTGAGCGGAATCTCGGTTATTTGCGAGGGAAAGCTCGTTTCATCGCACGAAGAAACGTTTGTCCGCTTCGGCAGAATGACGGATGCTCAGATTGACTGGTATGTTTCGAGCGGTGAGTGTGACGACAAGGCGGGCGCATATGCGATACAGGGGTATGCCTCAATATTTATAGAGGGCATAAGAGGCGACTACTTCAATGTCGTCGGGCTTCCGGTCGCGCGTCTTTCTCACATGCTTTCGGATTCCTTCGGGATAACTCTCTCGGACTATCTTAAATTAAAATAACCCTTTTTCAGAAAGGATAGAGATATGAACAAGCAAATCGGCATTGACCTCGGAACGGCGAACACGCTATTTTACATGAAGGGAAAGGGCATTGTCCTACGCGAGCCTTCCGTCGTTGCAAAAAATAAGGTCACCGGCAAGGTGGTCTCCGTCGGCTCTGACGCAAAGAAGATGTTAGGTAAAACGCCCGGCACGATAGCGGCGTTCCGTCCCTTAAAAGGCGGCGTTATAGCGGATTTTGACGTCACGGCGGAGATGATACATCAGTTTTTCCGCAAGATAAACACCGGCGGCTTTTTCTCGCGCCCGAACGTCATCATCTGTATCCCTTACGGAGTGACGGAGGTCGAAAAAAAGGCGTTTGAGGATGCGGCGTTTGACGCCATGTCCCGCTCGGTCGACCTTGTTGAAGAGCCTATGGCGGCGGCGATAGGCGCGGGACTGCGCATAGCAAGTCCGAGAGGAAACATGATAGTGGATATCGGAGGCGGTACGACTGAGGTTGCCGTTATCAGCCTTGACGGCATTGTGGTGTCGCGCTCGCTCAGAGTTGCGGGCGATGAGCTTGACGACGCGGTGGTTCAGTATGTAAAACGCCGCTTCAATATATCAATAGGCACAGCCACCGGCGAGGAGCTTAAAAAGCGCATAGGTTCAGTACACTGGAGCGCCGACGGCGCGGAGATGGACGTTCGCGGAAGAAACATGAAGACCGGGCTTCCGACGACGCTTCACATGACGTCGGGAGATGTGCGCGAGGCTACCGCCGAGCAGGTAGACCGGATTATAGACTGTATCAAGTCTACGCTTGAGAATACGCCTCCGGAGCTTTCAGCCGACATATATGACAGCGGAATCATGCTTGCGGGCGGCGGAGCACAGCTTCGCGGGCTTCCGGCGCTCATAACCGAGCGAACGGGACTTAAGGCAACGGTGGCGAGCCGACCGCTCGACTGTGTGGCGCTCGGAATCGGAAAGGGAATCGAGGAACCGAGAATACTGCGGCACGTAATTCTCTCGCGTTCGCGCTGAAAAAAGTCACGCCCCGAAACACGGAGAAAGGAGGACGGTCATGCCGAAATTTTTCAAATCCAGATTTTTTATAATATCTCTGCTTTGCGCCATTGTGCTTGTGGTTGTTCCGAGCGTGCTGTCCTTTATGGGACTGCACGGATATGTTCGCGACGCTCTCGGAACGATAGCGACACCGTTTAGGTACGTTATCACGAAAACAGCGGACGCGGTGGACGGATTTATAAGCTATTTCCGCGAATTTGACGAGCTCAGCGCGGAAAACAGGATTCTAAAGGATAAAATTGCGGAGCTAAGCGGCAAAATTGACGAGGCGGATATGCTGCGCGAGGAAAACGAGTGGCTTTATAAGTATCTTGGACTTAGGCGTGAGCATATAGACTACGATTTTGAAAAGGCGACCGTCATTTCAAGAGAATCCGGAAACTACATGACTATATTCACCCTGAACCGCGGCTCAATGCACGATATTGAGACCGGAATGCCTGTTATTACGGATGACGGAATAGTCGGATACGTGAGCGAGGTCGGCAGCAACTGGTGCAAAGCCGTGACGATACTTGAGACCGCTTCCTCTGTCGGCGCTTATGTCGAGCGCTCGGGCGAGCTTGGTCTTGTCGAGGGGGTATACGAACTTCGGGACAGCGGAGTATGCCGCATGTCTTATCTGCCATCTGACGCTGATATAAAGGTGGGCGACCGCATACTTTCAAGCGGAATAGGCAGCTTTTACCCGCGCGGACTTCTCATCGGCAAGGTGACGGAGCTGACTCCGGATGAATACGGACGGAATCTCATTGCAACGGTTGAGCCGTCGGCAGACCTTGTTAATCTCAAAACGGTTATGATAATACGCGGTTTTGAAGCGTATTCCGGGGAGGAGACTAATGAATAATCAGCTCACTCCCGTTTCATGGCAGACTGTTTTGCGCAAAAGTGCGGTCTGGATTATCTGGCTGTTTTTTCTCGCGGTGCTTCAGACAGCGCTTTTTTCGCGCCTTCGGGTTTTCGGCGCAGTTCCGAACCTGATTCTTCCCGCCGTGATAACGATTGCAATATATGACAAGGAGCGCGAGGGGACGATTGCGGGCATCGCGGGAGGATTCATCATTGACGCGCTCGGAGGGACAGGTCTTTCACTCTCTCCGCTTGTATATATGATATGCGGCGCACTTTGCGCACTTCTCACATACTCTTTTTTGCGCGGTGACTTCCGCTCGTGGCTTGTCGGAATCGCCGTTTCGCTTCTCATTTCCGGAGGTGCGGACGTGCTTTGCGCACGCTTTTCGGTAAGCTCCGCCGCATATGGCGCGTACGAAATCTGGAGCGAGCTTCTTATTCCCCAGTATTTCGCGTCTCTTGTCTTGGGAGTGCCGGTTTGGTTTCTGACAAGACTTATCTGGTCGCGCCTGTTCGACAACCGCGAAATGGAAGGTTAAAACAGGCAAAAAATCTGCCGAAAGGAATGATAAAAGGTGAAACAGAAGAAAAACAAGAACATAATCTTTTCAATCCGCATCATTCTGATCGGCGTGCTTTTCACCGCCGCCGCAGTCTTTTACATAACAAAGCTCGCCGGGATTCAGATTACGATGCGGAGCAAATATACTTCCTCCGTGATGAAAACGTATACTCGAACAGTGACGATACAGGCTCAGCGCGGCGAAATTTTTGACAGGAACGGCGTTCCGCTTGTTACAAACGACTACACGTACAACCTGAATTTCGATTACGGCGCTCTTTCAAAAGACAGCACGCTCTCAAACGCCGTGATTCTAAAAACCCTAAGCGCCCTTGAGGAGACCGGAAACGCAGACAAGCGCACGGAAAGCCATTTTCCGCTGCTCGGAAACTATCCGAATTTCATATATAACGACGACCTGCTCTCTCAGAGCGGCGCAAAGAGCAAATTTGACCGCGCGCTTACGACACTTGGTTTTAATACCGACAAGGACGGAAATCCGATTGAAAATACAGCCGAGGAGCTTGCGGAAAAGCTCGTTTTAAAATACAAACTTGACGCGCTGACAGACGAGGGCGAGCCGCTATACACCCCGGACGAGATAACGGAGCTTATGCGCGTCAGATACGACATGGCGTACTGCCAGTTCAGCTCGGTTGAGCCGTATGTTCTTGCGGAAGATGTCGACCTTACGCTTATTACGTATCTTAAGGAAAGCGAACTGCGCGGAATCAGCTTTACGGAGCAGGTGAGCCGGGTTTACGAATATCCGGGCTATGCTTCCCACATTCTCGGAACAGTAGGGGCTATTCACGCCGAGGACCTTGAATATTACAGCGAAAAAGGCTACAAAATGAACGCAATTGTCGGCACGTCCGGCTGCGAACAGGTCTTTGAGGAGTTTCTCCACGGAACGGATGGGAAAATGCTGAT
Source organism: Eubacteriales bacterium (assembly GCA_051887995.1). Lineage (GTDB taxonomy): Bacteria > Bacillota > Clostridia > Oscillospirales > CAG-272 > SIG710. The sequence goes on along the minus strand of JBJFAQ010000237.1, from coordinate 5,199 downwards.
TGAGGAGGACGAAAACGGCAATATCATCTCTCAAAAGGTGTCCGTCGAGCCGATAAGCGGAAACGACGTGTGGCTGACAATAGATATAAAGATGCAGATAGCGGCGGAAGACCAGCTTGCGGAAAATATTGCTTACATTGTGAATAAAGCACTCAAAACAGAGGGAAGCCTTGATGGTGAGGACGCTTTTGCCGGCGCGATAACGGCGGTAGGAGTAAATACGGGAGATGTGTATGTCCTTGCGTCATATCCTACCTTTGACCTCACGACATATTTTGAAAATTATAATGAACTGCTTGCGGATGAGACAAAACCGCTTTACAACCGAGCGCTGAACGGTCTTTATCAGCCGGGCTCGACCTTTAAAATCGGCGTTGCCGCGGCAGCGCTTGAGGAGGGCGTCATCACCCCGTCAACGTATATAACAGACCTTGGACGGTATACGTATTATGACCCGAACGGTCCGCGGTGCTGGATATATCTTCAGAAGGGAAGAACTCACGGAACGATAAACGTCATTGAGGCAATACAGGAATCCTGCAACTACTTTTTCTATGACGTGGGCAGACAGCTCACCATCTCAAGGATGAATGAATACTGCAGCCTATACGGTCTCGGAGAATCCACGGGAATTGAGCTTTCCGAAAAGACGGGAGTGCTCGCCGGTCCAGATTACAGAGCGGACGCGGGACTTGGAGAGTGGTATCCCGGCGACACGCTTCAGGCGGCAATCGGACAGTCGGATAATCTTTTTACCCCGCTTCAGATAAGCACATATATTTCTACCCTTGTCGGAGGCGGCACGCGCTATGCGGCGCATTTGCTCGGGTCTGTGCGCAAGTTCTATACAAATGAGATAATATACGAATATGAGCCGAAGGTGCTTAGCACCGTTGAGCTAAGCGACACAACATATAAAACCATAATGACCGCGATGAAAAACGTTACCGAGAACGGCTCGGCGGCGAGAGTTTTCCGCTCATATCCGATAGAACTGGGCGGTAAAACAGGAACGGCGCAGGTAAGCACCGAGAAAAGCGACAATGCGATTTTTACCGCATTTGCACCGTTTGACAGTCCCGAAATAGTCTCTACATGCGTTATCGAACAGGGAAATACGGGAACGGACGCCGGATTTACCGTCAAAACCGTTTTTGACGCGTATTTCGGACTCGGAGATTTTGCCGAGGCGAAAGACGACGGAACATAAGGCGTTCCCGCGAGCTAAGACTATAAAAAATATCTATTTATCAGGCGTGACCGCATGTGCGCGAGCCTTTCTAAATGCGGCGCGCCTTGAAATCTTTATATGCGCCGCGGACGGCGGCATGAGGGAAAAATGAGAATTCTGATGACACTTATGGGGCTTGACATCGGAGGCGCGGAAACGCATGTCCTTGAGCTTTCACGCGCGCTCTCGGCGTGCGGGGAGGAGGTTACCGTTGCATCAAATGGAGGCGTTTACGTCGCAGAGCTTGAAAAAAGCGGCATACGGCACGTAAAACTCCCGCTTCACACAAAAAATCCGATTTCCGTGCTCCATTCATATATCGGGCTGTTTCGGCTTATAAAGCGCGAAAAATTTGATATCGTTCATGCACATGCAAGGATTCCGGCGTTTATATGCGGACTGCTTCAGAAGAGACTTCACTTCAGGCTCGTATGCTCTGCGCACTGGGTGTTCGAGGTCAATGCCGTCTGGCGGAGAATCGCCTGCTGGGGCGACAGGACCATTGCCGTGAGCGAGGATATAAAGCAGTATGTGATAGACAACTACGGCGTTTTTTCCGATAATGTTTCAACAACGATAAACGGCGTGGACATGAAAAAATTTTCAAAGTACACGGACTGCTCAGAGCTTGAGGCGGAGCTTTCGCTTCCGAGAGAGCGGCAGACGGTAGTGTATGTCAGCCGCATGGACAGTGACCGCAGCCTTGCCGCAAGACAGCTCTGCGCGGTGGCGGCGCGCCTTAAAGCACGTTTTCCGCTTCTGCAAATCGTGATTGCCGGCGACGGGGACGATTTTGCCGAGGTAAAGGCGCTTGCGGACAAGGCAAACAGTACGGCAGGAGAAAATTTTGTCCGTCTTATAGGGGCACGCACCGATATAAACCGCGTTATCGCGCTCGGAGATGTGTTCGTCGGCGTTTCACGCGCCGCTCTTGAGGCTATGAGCGCGTCAAAGCCGGTCGTCATTGCCGGAAACGAGGGATATATCGGACCTCTTGACGAAAACAACCTAAGTATTGCTGCCGCGACCAATTTCTGCTGCCGAGGATGCCCCGAGACAACAGAGGAGAGGCTTTTTCAGGACATCTCGGTTCTTCTCGAACTTGACCGCGGGGAGCTTGACGCGATAGGAGAGCGCAACCGCTCCATAATTGAAAGAGACTATTCGGCTGCCCGTATGGCAAGGGACTGCCTTGAGGTTTACCGTTCGCTTGCACCGTATGGCAGCAGAAAGTACAGCGATATACTCTTTTCCGGCTATTACGGCTTCGGAAATATGGGAGACGATTCGCTTCTGCTCTCAATAATATCCTGCTTAAAAAAGGTAAATCTCGACATCGGAATCACAGCCTTTACAAGAAAACCAAAGGAAATGCGCGCAAAGTACGGGGTAAAATGCGTAAACCGCTTCAATCCGTTTGCGATTTCACGTGAGATGCGTCATGCCTCACTGCTCATAAGCGGAGGCGGGTCGTTGTTTCAGAACAACACAAGCGCAAAATCCCTCGCTTACTATATAAATATTATCCGAATGGCAAAAAGGCACGGGCTTAAGGTGATGGTCTATGCAAACGGAATCGGACCGCTTTACGGCGAGAGAAGCCGTAGGGCGGTAAAGAGCGTGCTCGGCACGGTAGATGCGATTTCTCTGCGCGAGCCGTCGTCACTTGAGCTTCTGCGTCAGATCGGAGTGCCCGAAACAATGGGTATAACGGTCAGCGCCGACCCGGCGCTGACGCTTAAGCCTGCATCGCCTGAGCGGACGGCATATATTCTTGAGAAAAACGGCATTTCCGACGCCGGAAACTGCTTTGCGGTCTCACTCCGCGAATGGCAGAGCCTGCGTACCTCGGACGGAGGGCGCGACAGTGACGCTTTTTCGCTTGAAATGGCGACTGCGGTTGCGGAAATCTCACGCCGCTTCGGAAAGACCCCTGCTTTCATTCCCGTACAGCGCGCAAGCGACCGTGAGATGTGCCTTGAAGTAATGCGCCGTTCCGAAGAGCTCGGCGGAGCAAAAGCCTTTATACTTGATGGCCTCAGCGCTTCCGAGGTCATTGCTCTGCTCGGAAAAATGTCCTTTGCTTTAGGCATGCGCCTTCATATGTTGATTTATGCGACGGCGGCAGGCGTTCCCGCCGTTGGAATTTCGTACGACCCTAAGGTAAAGGCATTTCTTGAATATGCAGAGCAGGTCGCGTGCTTTGATGCAAATAGCGTTACGGCATCGGAACTTATAGGCGCTTCGGAAAAGCTCCTTTGTGAGCGCGGGGAGATATGCGCGCGTGTTTCGGCACGTGCAAAAGAGCTTGCCGCGCTTTCGGAGAAGGACGCTCGGCAAGCGCTTGAGCTTGCGGAAAAATGTTGATTTTCCAAAGCTATCTGCTCAAATTCTTTTTAAAACAGTATTTATCCATAAAAAAGCATTTCAGCCGGGGAAAACATTCCCGGCTGAAATTATATCGTTTACAACTTAAAAATTTTCGCCCGCCTTTTTTAAAAGGCGGCGAGAGCCGAGGCGAGTAGCCTCGGTCGCCTGCCGCAGCAGGCGAAATTCTCTTTCGGCGCTTTCTTTTTGCCAAGCTTTTTCTTTGCGCCTTTTTCCGCAAAGAAAAAGCGGCTTTGGAACTTGAGCGGATTTTCCCACTCTGTTTTTTGAACGTCTTGCGAGTACCTGAAAAACTAAAAATTTTCGCCCGCCTTTTTTAAAAGGCGGCGAGAGCCGAGGCGAGTAGCCTCGGTCGCCTGCCGCAGCAGGCGAAACTCCCTTTCGGCGCTTTCTTTTTGCCAAGCTTTTTTCTTTGCGCCTTTTTCCGCAAAGAAAAAGCGTTTTCCTTTACTCAAGCTCAAATACGCCTGTGTAAAGCTGATAGTATTTGCCTTTTTCGGCAATAAGTTGCTCATGCGTTCCGCGCTCGATGATCCTGCCGTGCTCAAGAACCATAATAACGTCTGAGTTGCGGACGGTGGAAAGACGATGCGCGATGACAAACACCGTTCTGCCTTTCATGAGCGCGTCCATGCCTTTCTGAACAATCGCCTCTGTTCTTGTGTCAATAGAGGAGGTCGCTTCATCCAGAATCATGACGGGCGGATCGGCAACCGCGGCGCGTGCAATCGAAATAAGCTGGCGCTGTCCCTGAGAGAGGTTTGCGCCGTTTCCGGTCAGCATGGTATTGTAGCCGTCCGGCAGGCGCGTGATGAAGTCGTGCGCGTTTGCAAGTTTCGCGGCTTCAATGCACTCCTCATCTGTGGCGTCAAGCTTGCCGTAGCGTATGTTTTCCATGACAGTGCCTGTAAATAGGTTTGTGTCCTGAAGAACAATGCCGAGTGAACGGCGCAGGTCGGCTTTCTTTATTTTGTTGATATTTATTCCGTCGTAGCGTATTTTTCCGTCGGCAATGTCGTAAAAACGGTTAATGAGATTGGTAATGGTTGTCTTACCAGCGCCGGTCGCACCTACAAAGGCAACCTTTTGCCCCGGTTCTGCATATAGGGTGACGTCGTGAAGCACTATTTTGTCGTCGGTATATCCGAAATCCACATCCGTCATGCGGACATCGCCGCAAAGGCGCGTGTATGTGACCGAGCCGTCCGCACTGTGCGGGTGCTTCCATGCCCACATTCCGGTACGCTCCTTACATTCGACAATTTTCCCGTTTTCTTCTTTTGCGTTGACAAGCGTGACGTATCCCTCGTCAACCTCAGGCGCTTCGTCAAGCAGGGAAAAAATTCGGCCTGCTCCCGCGAGCGCCATGACGACGCTGTTTATCTCCTGCGACACCTGCGATACGTTCGAGCAGAACTGTTTTGTCATTCCGAGGAAAGTGACAACAACTGCAATCGAGAGAACCGTGTCTCCGGTGAAAATCGCCTGCAAAGAAATGTTCGGCACGCCGAGCGTGAGGAGAAGTCCTCCGGCAAAGGTCGCAAGGACATAAAGAACATTTCCGATGTTGCCCATTATCG
>JBJFAQ010000236.1:0-2585 GCA_051887995.1 Eubacteriales bacterium | reverse complement strand
CGGAATCTCGTCCTCTCTGCTTCTTGATTACAGCAATATAACAGAGCTTGCGTTTATCTTTGCCTGCGCGCAGCTTTCGGTAAACATGGACGCTTCCCAGCCGAAGCTCTCAGGCGACCATACGGTGTCCCTTCGCCGCGCAAGGCATCCGCTCATTCCGAAAGAACGCGTCGTTCCCATAGACGTGCGCCTCGGCGGCGATTTTGATACGCTCGTTATCACGGGTCCCAACACCGGAGGCAAAACAGTAACGCTCAAAACCTTAGGACTTCTCTCGCTCATGGCGCAGTCCGGACTTCATATACCCGCAGAAGAGCCCTCCTCCGTCTGTGTTTTTGACAAAATTCTTGCCGACATCGGTGACGAACAGAGCATCGAACAGTCCCTTTCCACGTTCAGCTCGCATATGGTGAACATAGTTTCCATCGTAAATGAACTGACGCCGGATTCTCTTGTCCTTTTTGATGAGCTTGGCGTCGGAACCGATCCCGTTGAAGGCGCGGCGCTCGCCGTCGCCGTCATTGAAGACGTCCGTGCGGCAGGCGCGCTCTGCGCATCGACCACGCATTATGCCGAGCTCAAAGCATATGCGCTTGAAACTCCCGGAGTGTGCAACGCATCGTGCGAATTTGACGTTTCAACTCTAAAGCCGACATACAAACTCATAATCGGAACACCCGGAAAGTCCAACGCTTTTGCCATCTCAAAAAAGCTCGGGCTTCCCGAACGCATACTGCGCCGCGCCGAAGCACAGATAAGCTCCGACAACAAGCACTTTGAGGACGTTATCGAAAAGCTGGAGGCAAGCCGCGTCAAAATGGAGGCGGCGCGCGAAGAAACCGAAAAAATGCGTGCCGATTACGAGCAGTTCAAAGCGAGGTCTGAAAAGGAAATAGAAGCGCGTCTGCGCGCATCGGAAGCGGAAACGGAAAAGGCGAGAGCCAAAGCCGCCGCCATGGTTCAAAGCGCGAAGGCATCGAGCGATTTCATTCTGGACGAGCTGACAAAGCTGCAAAAAAAGCGCGATTCCGCCAATCTCGGACAGTCTCTTGAAGAAGCCAGACGCAGTATTCGCGCAAATCTTCGCGCAAACGAAAGCAAATTCGACCCCGTCGAAGAGAAAAGCAATGAAGAATATGTTCTTCCCCGTCCGCTTCGCAAAGGCGATGAGGTTCAAATCGTCAGCATCGGGAAAACCGGATTTATTCTCGAAAATCCCGATGGAAAGGACGCGGTGAACATTCAGGCGGGCATACTCAAAACGCGCGCCAAAATCTCGGATTTGCGCCTTATAGAGGGGAAGGTCACGGTAACGGACGCCGAGAAAAAGCAAAAAGCCGTCAGAGACTACAAGCTGACCGTCAGCCGCAATTTCAAAAGCGAAGTCGACCTGCGCGGAATGAACGGAGACGAAGCGTGGTTTGTCGTTGACAAGTATCTTGACGAAGCGCTTGTTGCGGGAATCCACTCCGTAAGGCTTATACACGGAAAGGGCACGGGAGCTCTCAGAAAAGCGCTCTGGGCATATCTTAAAGGCGACAAGCGGGTCGGCGCATACAAAACCGCCGAATACGGAGAAGGAGACTTCGGCGTAACCGTAGTTGAACTTAAATAAATATCACGGAGATAAAAACAATGAAAAACAAACTTTGCATCGGGATTTCCACATGCGGCAATGTGCCGACGGCGGAGCTTTTTTCGGAATACGGCAAAGCAGGTATTGACGCGATGGAAATATCGCTGAAAAGAGACGGTTTTGAGCGCATTGACTTCAGAGAAACCGAAAAAAACGCAAAAGACTTCGGTGTTAAGCTCTGGTCTTTTCACCTGCCCTTCTCCACCGACAAATTTTCTCCCGATATTGCCTCACTTGATTCTTCCCTGCGCCGCCTAAGCATTGATTTTCAGACTGAGATTATAAAAAAAGCCGCAGGCATCGGAATCGGCGTGTTTGTCATTCACCCTTGCCTTGAGCCGGTTGCCGACGAGGACAGAGCCGGGCGCATGAGCGCGGCAAAGGATTCTCTTGCGGAGTTAGCGGAGGTCGCAGGCAATGCCGGGGGCGTTCTTGCGGTCGAAGATCTTCCGCGCTCCTGTCTCGGTCGCAATGCCGCCGAGATTGAGGAACTGATATCGGCAGATCCGCGGCTCAGGATATGCTTTGATACAAACCATCTGCTTACCGAAACGCCGGAATCCTTTGTACGAAAGTTCAGGGACAAAATTTTAACTCTCCATGTTTCGGATTACGACAACGTAAACGAACGCCACTGGCTCCCCGGCGAAGGAATAATCGATTGGCACAGCCTGTATGACACGCTGATAAAAGAAGGTTATACAGGTCCGTGGTTGTATGAGGTCGGATTCGACTGCCCGAAAACAATATACCGTGAGCGACGCCTTTGCTGTGAGGATTTTGTACGCAACGCAAATGAAATCTTTGATGGCAAGCCGCTGACAGTTATATCGACGCCCAAACCCGGCATCGGAATGTGGGAATGACAAGAAAGGAATGTAAAGAGATATGAAAGAACTGAAAATGCTCGGAATTGACCTCGGCGCATCAAGCGGCAGAGGTATAATCG
>JBJFAQ010000235.1:0-2585 GCA_051887995.1 Eubacteriales bacterium | reverse complement strand
CTATGCGTATCGGCACGGCGCGTATGCGGCACGCCTCCGCCACCGCTTTCACTCTGTCCTCGCCCCCGATGTTGCCGGGATTTATGCGGATTTTGTCAATGCCGTATTCCGCACAGCGGAGTGCAATGCGGTAGTCAAAGTGAATATCCGCGACAACAGGCACCGAAACATCGCTTTCTTTGAGAAGTCTCACCGTCTTAGCGGCTTCCAGGTCAGGCACGGTTATTCTGACGATATCGCATCCTGCATTTTCAAGTGCTCTCACCTGTGCAAGCGTCGCGCTGAAATCGTGCGTATCAGTGCACGTCATCGACTGCACGGCAATGGGATGACCTCCCCCGATACCGGTATTTCCGATAAAAACCTCTCTTTTCTTTTTTCTTATATCATTGTAGACCATATGCTTTCCTCAGAACAGATTTACTATATCCTTGCAGGTAATGATAATCATAAACGCCAAAAGGACAACAAGCCCCGCCATATTTATATATCCTTCGATTTCCTGCTTCATCGGTTTTCTGCGGACAAGCTCGACAAGGAGAAAAATGATTCTTCCCCCGTCAAGCGCCGGAAACGGCAAAAGATTCATAACTCCGAGGTTCATCGTTATGACAACGACAACATAAAAGAACGTGGACGAACCCTGCGACGCCGCCTCGCCTATGGTAGACGTAGCTCCGACAGGACCGGAAACCGCTTCCATGCCGTATTTTCCGCTTGCAAGGTCAACTATGGAGTCCCATATCATCTTTACCGTCGAAAGTGAACGGTAAAAGGCGTGCTTCAGCAGATTCGGGAACGTAGGATTTTCGGCATATACGCGAAAATCAGGTGCGCCGAACGTGTAGCCGCTGTCTGTCTCGGCAGGGAAAATAACATCGCTTAGCACAATCTTCTCGCCGCCGCGCACAACCGAGAGCGTGAGCGGCTTGCTTCCCTTGTGCATTATCTCATAAACAAGCTCGTTTCCCGTGTGAACCGACACATTTCCGACCTTTACCACTTTGTCGCCGACCTCAAGCCCGTATTGGGGGCTGAGCGCGCCTTCCGAAAAGTCGGCAATTGTGTTTGACGCAAGGGACTTGGTCGAAAAAACCATCGCAAACATAATGACAATGCCTAGCAGAATGTTCATCACAGCGCCCGCAACGGTAATTATAAGCCTTTTCCATACCGCCTTGCGGCAGAATGCGTTTTCGTCATCCGATTCTTCATCCTCACCGACCATGCTCACAAAGCCGCCGATGGGAAAAAGACGGAGCGAATATGCCGTTCCGCTCTTTTTTGAAATTTTGGTCAGAATTTTCGGACCCATTCCGATGGAAAATTCCTTTATCGACACTCCGAAAGCCCGTGCACACAGAAAGTGCCCAAGCTCATGTATAAAAATAAGACACCCGAACACAAGAAGTGCAAGCGGGATATACCAAAGTCCTATCGAAGCCACATCCTTTCATGAAAATGTTTCGCATGCGCCGTATTTACGCACCGCAGTGCGCCGAAATATACTCCGAAGCGCTCTCACGCGCTTCTCTGTCGGAATCAAGTATTCCGTCAAGCGAACGGACGTTCTTTTTTTCTTCAAGAGACGATACCGTGTCGGCAACACAGTCGAAAATATCGGTAAATTTTATTTTTTCCGCAAGAAATGCGCCGACCGCCGTCTCGTTTGCGGCGTTGAGCACCGCAGGAAGCGCGCCGCCGAGCCTCAGCACCTTGCGCGCAAGGTCGAGCAAAACGAACGTCTCTGTGTCCGGCAGACCGAAAGTAATTCCGGAAATCTTTCCGAAATCAAGTTCGTCTGTAACGGCACTGTGCCTTTCCGGCGACGAGAGCGCATACTGAACGCAGAGCCGCATATCCGGCACGCTCATCTGAGCAATGACGCTGTTATCAATATATTCCACCATGGAATGGATTATACTTTCCCGCTGAACGACAACCTCAATTTTGTCCTCCGGAACGCCGAACAGATGCGCGGCTTCTATAACTTCAAACCCTTTGTTCATGAGCGTCGCACTGTCGATGGTTATTTTTGCCCCCATGCTCCAGGTCGGATGCGCAAGCGCGTCGCGCACGGTTATATTTTCAAGCTCCGGGCGTTTTTTGCCGTAAAAAGGGCCACCCGACGCCGTAAGAATCAGCTTTTTGACTTCTTCTCTGCGACCGGCGCGAAGGCACTGATATACAGCGCAGTGTTCGCTGTCAACGGGCAGTACGGGAACGCCCTTTTCCGCCGCGCGTTTCATGACAATCTCTCCCGCGACGACAAGCGATTCCTTGTTTGCAAGGGCAAGTCTCTTGCCGGATTCTATCGACGCAAGAGTTGCCGATAGTCCCGCCTCTCCTATAATGGAATTTACCGCGGTGTCGGCGTCCGTTTCGTATATCATCTCGCAGATGCCGTCGCTTCCCGAATAAACTTTTACGGGCAGGTCGGCAAGCCTTATGCGAAGGTCTTTTGCGGCGTTCTCATCGGCCATGCCGCACGCCGAGCAGGAAAATTTTCTGACCTGCTCCTCGACCGTTTACACATTTTTTGCGGCACTGACGGCTCTGACAGGCAGAGCTTCCTTTTCCGCGAC
>JBJFAQ010000234.1:0-2590 GCA_051887995.1 Eubacteriales bacterium | reverse complement strand
CATAAGGGAGATTATCCTTGAGAGGCGTCCTATCATTTCGGTTCTCCTAAGATTATATAGTAATACATTTTTATTATATAATAGAACGGAGTCGATGTCAACAATCGAAAAATCTTTCGGCGATTTGCTGTTTTTAGTTTGTTTTTATTGTTACATTTAACCATTATCTCCGCGAAAAAAGAGGAAAATATTTGAATTGCATAAACAAAAAACACCTCATCCCGCCCGTTTCACGGTGCGCTTCTGCAGATGAGGTGCTTTATAGCTGTAAAAATATTTTTCAAAGAAGCCAGTCTTTTTTCGGAGGTGTATACATTATTGCTTCCGGTATGATTTGTGCGTTCAGGCTGTCGGCTTTTTCAATCTCGCCGTCACAGCAAACCTCGCGGATACCGTCAAAAGAGACGCCGCGGCATTTTTTCAGACAGAGACATTCTCTGAATTTCGGCTTGACTTTTCCCGTTTCAAGATTGATGTGCGCGCCTTTTCTGAAATCCGCAACGAGGGTAAAGAATTGGGGAATAGATATGTTTTTGACCGCTATTACGTCTAACAGTCCGTCGCTCGAGTCGGCTGCAGGTGCGACTTCAAAGCCGCCGCCGTAGTATCTGCCGTTTGCGATTGCCGTAATAAGAAAATCTCCTCTGAGCGTTTCGTCGTGAGTTTTTGTGCCGTCAAAGGACTCGACTCCGTAAAAGGTTATCTCTGTCTTGAAGCTTTCTTTTTTCATCAAGGTTGAGGCAACGCCCGCTATGTAAGAAAAACTGCCGCCGAAGCCCGGGATTTTTCTGATTCTCTCCGCTTCGGAAACGACTGTGCAGTCGAATCCGACGTTGGTGATATTTATTGAATACCGCCCGTTTGCAAGTATGAGATCCGTCGGATATATTTTGCCGAAGGTGTTTTTAACGGTGTACATATAATGGAGAAAATCATTGCCGCTTCCTGCGGGAACTCCGGTGAAAAGCGCGGTTTTTCCCGCGTTTGCCGCCATTATTCCGCTTGCCGCCTCTCTCATTGTTCCGTCGCCTCCGTGGGCGACGATGTGAGCTGTGGGGTCTTTTGTGAGAAGCTCCGCGATGAAGTACTCGCAATCCTGCTTTTTTGTAGTCAGGTAAATATCCTCTCCGAGCTCGTCGATGCGGTTTTTTGTTCTTCTGAACTTGTACCCGCTTCCGGAAACGGGATTGATAATATGAACTATGTGCCGCTCATTTTTGCGGGCGGCATTTTCAAGTGTCAGCTCTTTATTCATACAAACTCCTATTTATCCGCCCTTCACGGACTGTTTGCAAGCAGTTCTGCGGCGTTTTGCCTCGGCGGCCGCTTTGCTCACCGGTCTCTTGACATAACGTCGTCAAGCATTTCGCCGACGTTCCACATGATTTTTTCCGCTGCCGCCTTACAGGCCTTGCTGCCGTGCGGAACGGTGTACCCGTGGTGCATTTCGAGCATTGTGACGTCGTTGTCATTGTCTCCGGCTGTATAAATATTACCGTCGTCAACGCCGAAATATTCCGCCATTCGCCTGACGGCTTTACCTTTTGATACCCCTGCGGGAGGTATATCGACGCAATGGCCGTTTAACTGGGGGTTTATCTTGTCTGCGTACAGCTCGCGCAGTTTTGCGACGCATTTTTCAAGATGCTCCTCAGGGTCAAAGCATGTGTTTATCTGCGAGAAGGAAGAATGCCTTTTTGCTTCCGCAATCGCCTCGCTGTCATCGGTGAGAGGCACCGTCGTGTCGACGTCGTAAGTGAAGCTTTTGTCGCTGAAATTGAGATAGCCGCAGCCCATTTCGACGATGGTTTTCAAGAGCGTCGGAAGTATTTCTCCGTCGCCCTTGTATTCAAAAATCATGTTGCCCTGTCCGTCTTCGGCGTAAGCTCCGGTCATGCACATGATGAAATCGCAGTATTTTGCGTAGTCTTTAATAATAAGCTCGGAATTCGCGTGCGTTCTGCCCGTGATTATCCCGAATACGTTACCCTTGCTTCTGAACTCGGTGATTTTTTTCAGATATTCTTCGGTAACACCGTGGGGATATTGGCAGAGAGTGCCGTCGAAGTCTGTCGCAAAAAGCTTTTTTGCGCTCATATTGTTGAACTTCTCCGTTTTCTGTTTTTATTAGTATAATTCTATCAAAGCATTTTATTCTTGTCAAGAGCAGACAGCTTCCGCTTCTTCCTTTTGTTTGCAAAAAACTTTTTAAGCTTGACAAAACCTATGCTTATACCTTATACTGAAATGTATAATGAAAAGGACGGACAGATATGAAAGATAAAATTACGGAACTTTTCGGAATCGATGTTTTCAACGACAGGGTGATGAGCGAGAGACTTCCGGAAGACATTTACGAAAGACTCAGAAGGACGAGAGAAATGGGCAGAAGCCTTGACCCCACCGTTGCAAACGAAGTGGCGAGGGTTATGAAGGAGTGGGCTGTCGAAAACGGCGCAACACACTACACCCATTGGTTCCAGCCGCTTACCGGCATCACGGCTGAGAAGCATGACAGCTTTGTTCACCCCACGGAAGACGGCGGAGCAATCGCTGTTTTTTCGGGAAAAGAGCTTATAAAAGGCGAATC
>JBJFAQ010000233.1:0-2595 GCA_051887995.1 Eubacteriales bacterium | reverse complement strand
AAAGTTTGCTGTCGCTGCAAGCCGGGAGAGGGGCAGTACGAGGCAGAAGTGCTTGACTACGGCATAAATGTCAGATGCACAAAATGCGGTGCGTCGCAAATGATTCCAACCGACAGTCTGCTTGCGGCAAACGCATTTCTCAACGCAGACAGTCTGCATCTTGAATAAGCGGATAAGCGAACGAACCCCCGCGGCAGAGAAGTTCTGCCGCGGGGGTTATGTTTAGCTTAAAAAAAGTCACCGAAAAGAGGCGCGGAGTGAAGTCACGAAAAGTCCGTAGCCGCTTTTTCTTTGACGATGCAGGCGCAAAGAAAAAGCTTTACAAAAAGAAAGCGCCGAATGGGGGGTTTCGCCGCCTGCGGGCGGCGACGAGGGCTCCGCGCCCTCGACCGCGCCGCCTTTTATAAAAGGCGGGCGAAAATTTTAACTTTTTTCGGTAGTGGCGACTTTCTAAGAAAAATAAGCCCGCGGCAGAGCCTCTCTGCCGCGGGCTTTCCTTTATATCAGAATTATAAGTGCTAAAAAGTGTCCAGGGGGACGGTTTTACCGCTCAATAATTACTTTACCGTGGTGCTTTTTTCCTTATGGATAACGTCGTGTGCTCCGCCCTCCGTGATACTTGTCGCGGAAACAAGTGTAAGCACCGCTTTTTTCTGAAGCTCCGGAATGGTCAGCGCGCCGCAGTTACACATTGTTGACTTCACCTTGGCAAGAGACATTGCAACATTGTCCTTGAGGCTTCCGGCATACGGCACATATGAGTCCACGCCCTCCTCAAACGACAGCTTCTTGTCGCCGCCGAGGTCGTAGCGCTGCCAGTTCCGCGCCCTTGCCGAGCCTTCGCCCCAGTATTCTTTATAATATGTTCCCCCGATGCTCACTCTGCTTGACGGGCTTTCGTCAAAACGTGCAAAATATCTGCCGAGCATGACGAAATCCGCTCCCATTGCAAGAGCAAGGGTGATATGGTGGTCGTAAACGATGCCGCCGTCAGAGCAAACCGGAATATAAACGCCCGTCTGCTCAAAATAACGGTCGCGTTCGGCGCAGACATCAATAAGCGCGCTTGCTTGTCCGCGTCCGATGCCCTTTGTCTCACGGGTAATACAAATAGACCCTCCGCCGATGCCGACTTTAATGAAATCCGCGCCGCAGTCGGCAAGGAATCTGAAGCCTGCCGCGTCAACGACGTTTCCTGCTCCCACTTTAACGGAGTTTCCGTACTTTTTGCGTATCCAATCAATAGTGAGCTTTTGCCACTCGGAAAAGCCCTCCGAGGAGTCGATGCAGAGCACGTCCGCCCCTGCCTCAACCAGCGCCGGCACTCTCTCCGCATAGTCGCGCGTATTGATTCCCGCGCCGACCACGTATCGCTTTGACGCGTCGATAAGCTCATTCGGGTTCTGCTTATGCATGTCATAGTCCTTGCGGAATACCATATAGCACAGCTTGCCTTCGTCATTGACAATGGGCAGTGAATTGAGCTTGTTGTCCCAGATTATATCGTTGGCTTCCTTAAGGGTTGTGCCCTCGTTTGCCGTAATCAGCCTCTCAAGCGGCGTCATGAACTCGCTCACTTTGGTGTCGGGCGACATACGGCTCACGCGGTAGTCGCGTCCGGTAACAATTCCGAGCAACTTTCCGTCGGGTGTGCCGTCGTCGGTCACGGCGACGGTGGAATGACCTGTCCGCTCTTTCAGCTCAAGTATGTCGGCAAGCGTTGCCGTCGGCATAATGTTTGAATCGCTTCTGACAAAGCCCGCTTTATAGCTTTTTGCGCGCGCAACCATTGCCGCCTCGTCCTCAACAGACTGAGAGCCGTATATAAACGCAACGCCTCCCTCGGTCGCAAGAGCGACCGCAAGCCTGTCCCCGGAAACCGCCTGCATAATTGCGGAAACCATGGGAATATTCATCATTATCTCAGGCTGCTCTCCCTTTCTGAACTTAACGAGCGGGGTTTTCAGACTGACGTTTGCGGGAATACATTCACTTGAAGAATACCCTGGAATCAGTAAGTATTCATTGAAAGTCCGCGAGGGTTCATTTATAAATCTTGCCATACAGCTCTCCTTTATATGAAATTGTTTTATTTTACCATATTGCGTGTAAATTGTCAATATTTTCGGGCGTACATTATATTATCCATTCTTTAGTTGACATCTTAAAAGTTTGGCAAAATGCACAAAAACGTGTGATTTTGCACTTTAGTGGCAAATGTTAACAAATGTTTTACGAAGTGTAAATACATTGTATAAATATCCCAAAAGTGTTGAAATATTGCGGTTGTTATGGTACACTATATGTGCAGAAGGCAGAGTGGAGGCTTTGCTTTCTTTCACAGTATTGATACTTTAAATGTTGATTTTCATTATCCTACTGTTTGTTATTTCGCAGATCATTGCTGTGCGAATTTTTCGCCGGTTATGAATGTCATCGGCGGACAAACAGGAGGATTTTTTATGTTTAGTGCAATTTCTGCCGCCGATTTGCAGAGACAGGTCAACTCAATGCCGCTGACAGATGTTATTAAACTGATGAAGAATTATCAGAGGACAAATGATGTCGATATCAAACAAACGCTTGACGATTTCA
>JBJFAQ010000232.1:0-12023 GCA_051887995.1 Eubacteriales bacterium | reverse complement strand
AAATTTTCGCCCGCCTTTGGGGGAAGGCGGCGCCGGCCGAGGCGCGTAGCCTCGGTCGCGCTCCGCAGAGCGCGAAACCCTCTTATGGCGCTTTCTTTTTGCCAAGCTTTTTCTTTGCGCCTTTTCCGCCAAAGAAAAAGCGGTTTAGGATTATGTGTGATTTTACGTTATATGCTTTATTTTAGTGTATGACCGCACCGTTTTCGATAAGTCTTCTTTGAAGCTCCGATATATCGACGTTTTTGACGTCAGTGCCTTGTTTTTTTGCTACTGCCACGGCAGTTCCCGCGGCTTCGCCGAGACAGCAGACCGTCGGCATTATGCGAATCGAAGCCTGAGCCTCGTGGTCGACCGAGACCGAGCGCCCTGCGACAAGCAGATTTTCCGAGCCGCGCGGTATAAGCACACGGTAGGGAATCTCATAGTATTTTCCGTCCGGGAAATAGTAGTGGCTTGTGCCGCTTCCCTCCGGATTATGTATGTCGATATCGTAGTTGCAGACCGCAATCGAGTCCTCAAAACGTGGACAGTTCTTTATCTCGCTTCCCGTAAGCAGATATTCCCCGTCAATCATGCGGCTTTCCCGCGTTCCGATTTCGGCGGCGGTCGAGAGCAGAACCGCGTCCTTGCAGGATTCCGAATTTTCCTTGAGGAAATTCACCGTTTCCATGACCTGCTCCCTTGCCTCGATTTCCGCTTTTGTGACTTCAAACGGGTCTGTGGGGTCGCGCCTTACTATTCTCGTTGTGTTGAAATGAAGCGTGCCCGGCACAAGCGTGCGGAAAACGAGTATGTCCTCGCGCGGGTTTCTGAGCTTGCCCTCTGCTTTCAGCGCCTTGTAACGCTCGTTTATCTTGCCCTTTTCTTTCCAGAATTTCTCGGTGTCAACGCCCGCGAGCCTGAAGCAGAGCGTCATCGGCTGACAAAGGCTGTCATTTTCTCTGCCGACGCGGAAAGGAAAGCCCGAGAGCGCGGTAAGATTCGCGTCACCCGTTGCGTCGATGAAATAGTCGGCTTCAAGAGTGAGCTTTTTGCCTCTCGCATAGACTGTGACGTTTTCTATTCTTCCTTCACTGCGCGATGCGTCCGTTACAGTTGCTCCGAAAAGAAGCTCGACATTGACCTCTGCCGCCATGCGGTTCAGCACGATTTTGAAGCCTTCCTCGTTAAAGCCGTAAATTCCGTTCATAAAACCGAGCTCGTTCATTCTTCCGACAATATTTTCGAGAACGCCGCGGCTGAGCACATAAAATTCGTCTGAGCCTTCGCTTACGCGCGTACGGTACGGCATGAAGGGCATGACAAGATTCACATTTGACGCACCGCCGAGCGCGTTTGTCTTCTCAATAAGCAGCACGGAAAGCCCCTCGCGCGCCGCCGAATACGCTGCCGCAAAGCCGGAGAAGCCTCCGCCTGCAACTATAAGGTCATATTTTTTCATTTCGTCCTCCGTAAAGGCTGTTTTTTATCATGATACTTCTTTTATAAAACTTTTTCTTATATATTAGCCCCTTTATATTGAACAAACGAAACTTTTTACCCCTAAATTCCTAAAAAGGAGCGTTTTTTGTATGAATGAACTGCTTTCCTTGAATGAATTTCTCGACGTTTTGTGCGCCGAGAGAGGAGCGCGGATATGTATTTGCGATCTTTCCGGTCTGCTCTCGTCGGAGCAGACCGCGCTTGAGGCGAGGCACATATACCACAGCTCGGATTTTTGCCGCGCGGCGAAAAGCACCGCGCGCGGCTTCCGCGCCTGCCTGCGCTGCAAGGCGCTCTCAAACCGCAGAGCCGAAGCGGGGAAAGCGCCGTTTGACGGCTTGTGCGTGTTCGGACTTTACGAGCTTGCCCTGCCTCTTTGCGACGGTGAAAAGGTGCTTGCCGTCATTTATGTCGGCGGCATGACGCGCTCGCGCGGCGAAAGCGAGGAAAGACTTCGCCGCACGTGCGCCGCCTGCGGCGCGGATGCGGATACGCTCATGTCTCTTCTTCCGCCCGAGCGAGGCGCGGACATAAAAAAATCGGCATACGGACTTGCAAAAGCCGCGGAAAGCTATCTGAGACTGCTTATGCACCGGTATGACATCGTGCCGCACACCGGCGGCGTTCATTTTCTGACACGCGAGATGACGCTTTATGCAAACGAGAATTTCAGGGGCAAGGTGGGGCTTTCAAGCGTCGCCGCCCGTTTCTCTTACAGCGAAAAATATGCCGGGAGAGTGTTCAAACGGGAGACGGGAATGTCCTTTGCTCAGTACGTAAACGAAAAAAGACTTGAGGAGGCGGAAAAACAGCTGAGGGAGAGCGAAAAAAGCATTCTTGAAATCGCGCTTGACTGCGGATTTGAAAATGTGACCTATTTTAACCGTCTTTTCAAACGCAAACACGGAATACCGCCCGGAAAATACAGATGAGCGCCAAAAGCAGGCTTTTTACGGCTCGTCTTTTGTTATTTCGCCGCAGATGTCCTTTTCCATGAGTGAAACGACCTCGCCGCGCGGTATGCCGAGACTCAGCAGATAATAGAGCTTTGTTACCGCCGCTTCCGTCGTCATGTCGTGCGCCGAGACAGCACCCGCCTCTTTTAAAGCGTGGCTTGTCTCATATGCGCCGAGAGTAACTGTCCCCTTGCGGCATTGCGAACATACAACGAGAATAGCCCCGTGCTCCGAGCGGGAGCGCATGAGAGGCAGAAGATTTTTTTCGGCGTGCGGAATATTTCCCGTTCCGAACGCTTCAATTATAACGCCGCGGAGGCTTCCGGTGAGAATCGGCTCAAAAAGTTTAAAATCTATTCCGGGAAAGACCTTGATAATGCCTATCGGAATGTCGGAAAGCGCGGTGAGCGAAAGCTCATGGGCACGCGGAGGATTCTTTGCCTCTGTGGAGTAGCGAATGGATATGCCCGCCTCCGCAAGAATCGGAAAATTCGGAGATGAGAAGGCGTCAAAGCCGTCGGCAGAGCGCTTTGTGGCGCGACAGCCCCTCAGCAGCTTCCCTGCAAAATAAAGGCACACTCCGCTCACCCTGCCATCCGCCGCTATCATCAGCGAGGTAATGATGTTGTCCTCCGCGTCGCTTCGTATTTCGCACAGCGGTATCTGAGAGCCGGTAAGAATGACAGGCTTCATAAGCCCAGAGAGCATAAACGAAAGCGCCGAGGCGGTATACGCCATCGTGTCTGTGCCGTGGAGGATAACAAAGCCGTCAAATCGGTCGTATTCCCGATATATTGTTCCTCCTATGCGGTTCCACTCTTCTGAGGACACATCGGAAGAGTCAAGCAGGGGAGAAAACTGCATAAAGGTTATGTCAGGCAGACTTTCGCCGTATCTTCCGCACAGGCGTTTTATCTCATCGCCGAGATAGTCCGCTGCCGGAACGTATCCTCTCGCGGTTTTTTTCATGCCGATAGTCCCGCCGGTATAAAGTATAAGAACTTTTTTTGCCATTTCAATCCTCCCGTTTTCTGTCTTAATATATTATTCTCTTTTTTGCGCATAATTTGCGGGAATATTGCCGCAGGTTCGGCAATTTTTTGCAAAGCTATTGCAATTTGAAAGAAAAAGCTGTAAAATAAAACATGTAATTTTACGAAACGAAAGAGAGCTGATAAGATGAGGTATACCTTCAAGGGCGGCACTCATGTTCATGAGTACAAAGTCGCAAGCAACTCCGCGATAGAAAAACTGCCGCCGCCCGCTGTCGTTTCAATTCCGATGTCACAGCACATCGGTGCGCACTGCAAGCCTGTCGTCGCCGCGGGCGACCGTGTGTTGCGCGGACAGGTGATAGGAGAGGTCACGGGGGGACTCGGATGTCCCGTCCATTCGAGCGTCTCCGGAACTGTCAAAGCCATCACCTCGTATAACAATGCCCAGGCTCAGCCCGTCGAGACTGTCGTTATTGAAAACGACGGTCTGTATGAGCTTCACCCCTCGGTCATACCGTATGGAAAAAAGCTGACGGAAACTTCCACAGAGGAAATTATAGAGCTTGTCAGACGCGCCGGAATTTCAGGCATGGGGGGAGCTACCTTCCCTACATATGCAAAAATACAGTCCGCGCTCGGAAAGGTCGATAAGCTCATTGTCAACTGCGCCGAGTGTGAGCCTTTCATCACCGCAAATCACAGGCTGATGCTTGAACATCCCGTCGAGATAATAAACGGCACAAAAATACTTCTGAAAGCCCTCGGGCTTCACGACGCGGATATTGCTGTCGAGGACAACAAGCACGACGCGGTGCAGGTGCTCTGCGAAAAGCTCGGCGACAGCAAAATAATTCACGTAAAGGAACTCAAAACCAAGTATCCGCAGGGAGACGAAAGACAGCTCATATACGCGCTTACCCGCCGCGAGATACCGAGGGGAAAGCTCCCGGCAGATGTAGGATGCGTGATTTTCAACGCCGAGACCTGCGCCGCGGTCTGCCGCGCGTTTACCTTGGGCATGCCGCTTGTTGAGCGTGTGGTGACAGTGGCGGGCGACTGTGTTTCATCGCCGAAGAACCTGCTCGTTCCGCTCGGAACGTCCTACCGAGACCTTATTTCGGCATGCGGAGGACTTCGCAAAGCGCCGAAAAAGATAATAAACGGCGGACCTATGATGGGCTTTGCCCAGTGGGACATTGACGCGCCCGTGACGAAGGGAACGTCCGCCATTCTCGTTTTTTCCGAGGATATGTGCGACGCGGAGAATGAGCATTATGCCTGCATTAGATGCGGCAGATGCGTAAAGAACTGCCCGATGCACCTTATGCCTAATTATCTTGCCCAGTATGCGCAGAGCGGACGGTATGAGGAAGCGGAAAAGTTTGATGTCATGAGCTGTGTGGAATGCGGCACATGTTCGTACAACTGCCCGGGGCATGTTCCGATAGTGCAGCACATACGCGTTGCAAAAGGCGCGCTGAAGGCGCGCAAAGCGGCGGAAAGCGCCGCGGCGACCTCCAATATAACGCTGAAAAAGTGACAGAAAAACCCGGAAAGGATACATAACATATGAACAGTGAAGCAAAAACGACATATGTCAAGGAGCTTCCCGCGCTTCTGACGGTGTCTCCGTCGCCTCATATAAGGCACGGCGACACGACGCGCTCCATCATGCGCGATGTTCTTATTGCGCTGACGCCTGCCCTTGTTTGGGGTGTCATCTGCTTTGGCCTGCGCGCGCTTGCGGTAGTGATAATCAGCGTCGCCTCTGCGGTGATATTTGAATACGGCTTTGAAAAGCTGTTGCACCGCCACGTTACGACAGGGGATCTCTCCGCCGTCGTAACCGGACTTCTGCTCGGCCTTAATCTGCCGGCATCTGTTCCTTATTGGATGCCCGTTGTCGGCGCATTTTTCGCAATTGTTGTCGTGAAACAGCTTTTCGGAGGCATCGGCAAGAATTTTCTCAACCCCGCGCTTGCCGCGCGAGTTTTCCTCTTTGCCTGGCCCGGCGAGATGACAACCTTTACGGAACCGTTTAAAAGACTTTCCGTTTTTCTTTCGCAATCCGACATCACCGCCACGGCAACTCCGCTTGCTTCCCTTAAAAACGGTGAACTGCCGAGCGAAAGCTGGGCGGATCTCATCTTCGGTAAATGCGGCGGCACGATAGGAGAGATTTCCGCGGTGCTTCTGCTTGTCGGAGGGTGCTATCTTCTCATAAGGCGCGTTATAAGCTGGCATATTCCGGTTTCATATATTTCCACCGTTCTTCTGCTTGCGCTTATTTTCCCGAAAAATGAGGACGTCCTCGCATTTGCTTTCTCCGAGGTGCTGTCGGGCGGACTTATCCTTGCGGCATTCTTTATGGCGACGGATTATGCCACGTCTCCCGTAACGCCGAAGGGAAGGATAATTTTCGGAGTTGGCTGCGGTCTTATTACGGTATTCATACGTTATTTCGGAGGGTATCCGGAGGGAGTTTCCTTCTCGATACTCATTATGAACACGCTTGTCTACTACATTGACAAATTCACAAGACCGAGAGTGTTCGGAACTGGAGGCGCAAAGCATGGATAACGCCAAAAAGATACACATTGAACCGCGCGAGGTGCTCCGAATCGGCGGAATACTCATGGCCATCTGCGCGTCTGTCGCACTTGTGCTTTCCTTTGTCAACATGGTGACGCGCGATAAAATCGCGCAGAACAACGAAGCGGAAAAAAGAAACGCCATCGTCGCGCTCTTTGAGGAGGGCATAGAATATACAGAGCTTGAGGGCGCTCCCGAAACGGTAAACGCAGTTTATAAGGTGACGCTCGGCGAGGAAACGCTCGGCTACTGCATAAGCGTGTCTCCGAGCGGCTTCGGAGGCAATATTGACATGATGGTCGCGCTCGACGGCACATCGACGGTGCTCGGCGTGAAAATCGTCTCGCTGTCGGAGACGCCGGGACTCGGAAGCCGCGTTGCGGAAGAGTCGTTTCTCTCCGCCTTCACAGGAAAAGGAAGCGGAATCACTCTCGGCGATATCGACGCAATTTCCGGCTCAACCATAAGCTCACGCGCAGTGCTCGGTGGCGTAAACGCCGCGACCGCTGCGCTTACCGAATATCTTGGAGGAGGTGTGTCGAAATGACGGAGGATCAGGTCAAAAAAGATAAAAACGGCTTTCTTACACAGCTTCGCAGCGGTATTCTTGACAACAACCCGACGCTTGTTCAGTTGCTCGGAATGTGCCCGACGCTCGCCGTCACGACATCGGTAAAGAACGCAATAGGCATGGGACTTGCCGCGACCGCGGTGCTCATCTGCTCGAATATGTTTATTTCGGCTCTGAGAAAGTTCATTCCCTCTCAGGTGCGCATTGCCGCCTTTATCGTAATCATTTCCGGCTTTGTAACGGCGGTCGAACTGCTTATGAAAGCATTCTTTTATGAGCTTTACGGCGCTCTCGGACTTTTTATTCCCCTTATTGTCGTAAACTGCATCATTCTTGCGCGCGCAGAAGCGTTTGCATCGAAAAACAAGGTGCTTCCGTCCGTAATTGACGGACTTTCCATGGGGCTCGGCTTTACATTCGCCCTTATTATCATTGCGGCTATCCGCGAGATACTCGGCGCGGGAACTTTTCTCGGTTTTCCCATTCTCGGAAGCCATTATAACCCCGCCATTCTCTTTATTCTGCCCCCCGGAGCATTTCTTACGCTCGGCTTTGTGATTGCCGCCGTTCAGAAGATACGCAATACGAAAGAGGACAAGGCGCGCCTTGCCAGACTTTCATGTGTAGGCGGCGATGAAGCGCCGGCGGAAAAATTCTCCTCTGACCTTTCGGATATAAAAGAGGACGCGGAGTGCGGTGAGAACGAAAAAACGGCGCTCGTCGATCCGCTTGGTACGGCAAATGACAAAAAGGAGGAAGAAAAAGCATGAGCGAACTTGTATCTCTTTCCTTTTCACAGGTACTTCTTCTGATGTTCAGCGCCGTTATCATCGAAAATTTCATCTTTTCAAAGTTTTACGGCTGCTGTCCTTTCCTCGGTGTTTCCGAAAAGCCTGACACCGCGCTCGGCATGGGCATGGCGGTCACGTTTGTCATTACGCTCTCAAGCGCGGCGACGTGGGCGGTGTATTATCTTATACTCGAACCGCTCGGACTTGAATATTTGAAAACCATTGCGTTTATTCTTGTAATTGCGGCGCTTGTGCAGTTTATCGAGATGTTTCTTCGCAAATTTATCCCCGCGCTGTACAGCGCTCTCGGCATTTATCTGCCGCTGATTACTACAAACTGCGCCGTTCTCGGTTCTGCGCTTGTCATAATTCAGAATAAGTATAATTTCATCACCTCGGTTTGCTACGGATTTGCCGCCGCACTCGGCTTTACACTTGCGATTGTGATTTTTGCAGGCGTCAGGGCAAGAGTGGAATTTGCCGACCCGCCGAGAGCGTTTAAGGGCTTCCCGCTTACTCTTATTGCGGCGGGACTGCTCGCCATGGCGTTCTCCGGATTTTCGGGCATAAGCCTGCTCGGCGCGTAAAGGAGGAGCGGTATGAAGGATATTTTGATAACTGTCCTCGTCTTTGCGGGGCTTGGCGGACTTTTCGGCGCGGTGCTTGCCGTTGCGTCCCGGATTTTTGCCGTGAAGGTAGATGAGAGAGTGCCGAAAATACTTGAGCACCTGCCCGGCGCAAACTGCGGCGGATGCGGCTTTTCCGGCTGTGCCGCACTTGCGGAGGCTATTGTCCGAGGCGATGCAAAGCCCGACGCCTGTACCGTCTGCGATTCGGAAAACGCAAAGGAAATCGGAAAGCTCATGGGCGTTGAGGTCGGAGAGAAAAAACGCATGAGAGCACAGGTTATGTGCTCAGGCTCCGGCGGCGCCGCAGTAAAAAAATACATATATCAGGGTGCTCATGACTGCATTTCTGCAGAAAAGCTCGGCGGAGGCGACAAGCTTTGCCCGAACGGCTGTATAGGTCTCGGAACATGCGTTGCTTCCTGTTCATTCGGAGCGATTTCGGTCGAGGACGGCGTTGCGAAGGTGGACTACAAAAAGTGCGGGGGCTGTGGGACTTGCGTTGCCGCCTGCCCGAAACACATAATAAAGCTCATTCCTTTTGATGCAGAGCACTGGGTCGGCTGTATGTCGGTCGAAAACGGCGCAAAAACGCGAAAGCAGTGCGGCGTAGGCTGTATAAGCTGCCGAATCTGCGAGAAGAACTGCGAATACGGCGCGATACATGTAAACGACTTTGTCGCAAGCATTGACTACGATAAATGCGTCGGCTGCGGCAAGTGCGTGGAAAAGTGCCCGAGAAAAATCATCTGGTCCGCCCGCAAGGAGGACGGCTCGCTCGTGATTGTAAGAGCGGAGTGAAAAACGTATATTGAATGTCGGCTGAAAAGGCAAAAATATCTTTTCAGCCGACGCTTTTTATTTTCGCTTGTAAACAATGTGTGAACTCTCTTGACCTGCGACGAATATCCTGCTATAATACGTAGCGTGCTACACTTTTAAAAGGAGGGCTGAGCTTGCCGGAAGAGGATATTGGCTATTTATTAAAAAATATCAATGATAAGCTGAAAGTAAAAGCCGATGCGGATTTAAAGAGCTTTCATCTTACTTTGGCGCAAAGCCGCGTACTTGCTTTCCTGAACGACAGTGGAGGCAGTGCAACGCAAAAGGAAATCGAGGTTTATCTTCGGGTATCTCACCCGACGGTTGTGGGAATCGTTTCCCGAATGGAGCAGAACGGATACGTCAGCGCTAGGCTTGATCAATCGGATAAACGAAATAAGATAGTTCAGCTGACAGAGCAGGCAGAGAACATCGGAAAGGATATGCTTCGAAATATCCGCGATAACGAAAGAAAAATGCTACATTCCTTAACGGAAACGGAAGTCGGACAGCTCAGAAGAATGCTCGGTATCATTTATAAAAATCTTGAATGATCAAAGCCGGATAATCCGGCTTTGCTTGTGCGCAAAATGTAGCATGCTACATGTTAAAAAGGAGAGGTCACATGTTAAAAACACTTAGCAGGAGTCTGCGTGAATACAAAAAAGGCTCGGTTATCACAATTTTGCTGTCAATTCTTGAAGCGGCGTTTGAAATACTGATACCGCTTTGCATGGCAGAAGTCATTGACAAAGGCATTGACATCGGAAATATGGGCGCTGTGTGGAAATACGGAACAGCTTTACTTATCTTTGCGTTTTTCCAGCTTGTCACCGGTGTGCTTTCCGCCCATATTGCCGCCCGAACATCGGTGGGATTTTCCGCAAATCTGAGGCAGGATATGTACGACAATGTCCAGACTTTTGCATTTTCAAATATCGACAGGTTTTCGACGGCGTCCATAGTCACCAGATTGACTACGGACGTGACAAATATCCAAAACGCGTATCAAATGCTGATTCGTATGGCGATCCGCGGACCTGTGATGCTTGTTTTTTCCATGCTCGTCTCTTTCCGCATAAGCAGTAAGATAGCCTGGATTTTTCTTGCTTTAATACCTATTATGTCGGCGTTGCTTTTTTTGATAATAAGGAACGTGAACCCTATTTTCAACCGGGTTTTTCGCACATATGACGAACTGAACAATGTGGTACAGGAAAATGTTCGCGGAATTCGCGTTGTAAAATCGTTTAACCGTGAAGCTTATGAGATCGGCAAATTCAAGGGCATTTCAAAGAAAATTTACAATGATTTTGCAAAGGGCGAGAGACTGCTTGCGTTTAACTCGCCCATCATGCAGTTTTTTATGTATGCCTGCATGATTCTCATTTCATGGCTCGGCGCGAAAGCCATTGTCGCAAGCGGAAACAATGCGGCGCTCGGAATGACGACAGGCGATCTTACAGCGCTGTTTTCTTATGCGACGCAGATACTTATGAGCCTGATGATGCTCTCGATGGTTTTTGCAATGCTTACCATTTCCATTGCCTCCGCCCGCCGAATCGCGGAAATATTAGATGAAAAAACGGATATTGCAAACCCCGAAAATCCGGAAACCGTTGTAAAGGACGGCTCAATCTGCTTTGAAAACGTGGATTTCGTGTATGCGTCAAAAGCCGACAAAAAAGTGCTGAGAGACATAAACCTTTCTATCGCTTCAGGCGAAACCGTCGGTATTATCGGCGGAACCGGCTCGTCAAAATCGAGCCTTGTTCAGCTGATTCCGAGACTGTACGATGTTACGGGCGGCAGGCTGACGCTCGGTGGTGTGGATGTTCGGAATTATGACCTTGACACGTTGCGGAATGCCGTAGCAATGGTGCTTCAAAAAAACGAACTGTTTTCAGGCACGATTAAGGAAAATCTGCGCTGGGGAAATGAGAATGCCACAGATGAAGAAATGGAAGAGGCTTGCAGACTTGCCTGTGCCGATGAGTTTATTCAGACTTTTCCCGATAAATATGACACTCATATTGAGCAGGGCGGCACAAATGTCTCCGGAGGTCAGAAACAGCGGCTTTGCATTGCCCGTGCTTTGCTGAAAAAGCCGAAAGTGCTGATTTTGGACGATTCTACAAGCGCGGTTGACACAAAAACCGACGCCGCCATTCAAAAATCCTTCGCGGAGTATATTCCCGATACCACAAAAATCATCATATCACAGCGTGTAAGCTCTGTGAAGCACGCAGATAAGATAGTTGTTTTGGACGACGGCAAGGTGGCGGCGGTCGGCAGGCACGAAGAGCTTCTCGAAAAATGCGATATTTACCGTGAAGTGTATAAGTCACAGAGGAAAGGAGCAGATGAAAATGAATAAGAACGAAAAAATGCCTCCTTTGGGCGAAATGCCCGAGGGCATGCCGCCGAAAGCGAGACTTGACATGAAAACGCTCGTCAGGCTGCTCTCATACATGAAGGATTATAAAGGAAAACTTGTTTTTGTCGTTGTTTGCATACTGCTCAGCGCCGTTGCTTCCGCCGCATCGTCCCTGTTTTTACAGTCGCTTATCGATGATTATATCGTACCTATGCTCGGCACCGCGGAACCTTATTTTGCAGGTCTGTTAAAGGCGCTTGCGGTCATAGGCTCGGTTTACCTTGTCGGCGTTCTTTCGACATTGCTGTACAACCGTTTTATGGTTACGATAGCGCAGGGCACGCTTAAAAAAATACGTGACGAAATGTTTGAAAAAATGCAACGGCTTCCAATCCGCGTATTTGACACGCGCACTCACGGCGATATTATGAGCCTTTATACAAACGATACGGACACACTCCGCCAAATGATAGCGCAGGCGATGGCACAGCTCATTTCTTCCGTATTTACCATTGCGGCGGTATTCGTCTGTATGCTCTATATCAGCGTGTGGCTGACACTTGTGGCTGTTATCATAATGCTTCTTATTCTGCAAATCGTTAAGGCCGTTACGGGAAAAATCGGCGTTTTCTTTATGATGCAGCAGAAAACGCTCGCCGATGTTAACGGTTATGTTGAAGAAATGGTAAACGGTCAAAAAGTCATTAAGGTGTTTTGTCACGAGGAGAAGGTCAAAGAGGAGCTGCGGGGAAAAAACAAGGCATGGGCGATGAGCGCCGCAAGTGCAAACGGCTATGCAAATTCAATGATG
>JBJFAQ010000231.1:0-2685 GCA_051887995.1 Eubacteriales bacterium | reverse complement strand
TCTTACGGTAAATCCGGAGCTGCTTGCCGCGCATGAAATTTTCAATGTTCTGAAAATGCCGTCCGCCGCAAAAATAGAGACTTTTTCAGGCAGAAGCCTCGAAATGGCTGAACTGCGGCTGAAACCCGATTCACCTCTTGACGGCATTAGTCTCACGGAGCTTCGTAAAAAATACCGCGCCAGCTTTCTTATCAGCGTTGTACAGCGCGGAGAGGACGTCTATATTCCCGACGGAAATTTTGTGCTGAAAAGCGGAGACAAGATCGCACTCACAGCTACTCCGACCGAGATACAGCGACTTCTAAAAATGCTCGGGCTCATGCAGAAGCAGGCAAGAAACGTTATGATTCTCGGTGCAAGCAAAACGGCGTTCTATCTTTCAAAATTACTGCTCGGAAGCGGTAACAATGTCAAAATAATCGAGCTTGACAGAAACCGCTGTGACGAATTTTGCGAAAAACTGCCGGGCGTTTCCATGATAAACGGCGACGGCGCGGAGCAGGAGCTTCTGCTCGAAGAGGGACTTCCCTCAATGGATGCTTTTGTCACGCTTACCGGAATAGATGAAATAAATATTCTCCTTGCCTGCTTTGCTTCATCTCAAAACGTTGCAAAGGTCGTCTCGAAGGTGAACCGCGAAGCGCTCTCGTCAATGGCGGAAAAGCTTGGGCTTGACTGCACCGTTTCACCCAAAAAATCGCTTTCTGACATTATTGTCAGGTATGCACGCGCTCTTCAGAATTCGGAGGGCAGCAATGTTGAAACTCTTTATAAGATAATGGACGACAAAGCCGAGGCTCTCTCGTTTGTTATTCTGCCGGACTGTGAGCTTATCGGAAAGCCACTCAGAAACCTGAAGCTGAAGAAAAACATTCTCATCGCGGGAATCAGCCGACAGAGAAAGACAATAATTCCTTCCGGCGACGACTTTATTATGGCGGGCGACAAGGTGATCGTCATCGCCGCGGGAACGCGGCTGCAGGACATTTCCGACGTGCTCGGCTGACGGAGGGCTTCATGAACAAGAAAATGGTTTTCTACACAGTCGGTCAGATGATATGGCTGGAGGCACTCCTCATGCTCTTTCCCGCGGCCGTATCTCTCTGCTACTCAGAGCACGCGGTCTGGGCGTTTTTTACCGCAATTCTTGCCGCGCTTGCCATCGGGACGCTCATGGTCCTGCTCTCAAGACCCGACGACTATGTTATCTATGCAAAGGAAGGCTTTGTTATAGTTGCCTTTTCCTGGCTTGCCATGTCCTTTATAGGCGCGCTCCCTTTTGTGATAAGCGGCGAGATTCCTTCGTATATTGACGCGCTCTTTGAAACCGTCAGCGGCTTTACAACGACCGGCGCCTCAATACTTGCGGATGTTGAAAGCGTCGGATACGGAATCAACTTCTGGCGCTGTTTTACGCACTGGATAGGCGGAATGGGAGTGCTTGTTTTCATAATGGCGGTCATTCCGAACTTTTCCGACCGTTCCATTCACATCATGCGCGCGGAAATGCCGGGGCCGATTGTAGGCAAGCTCATGCCGAAGGTCAAGGACACGGCAAAGGTTCTATACCTTATCTATATTGCTATCACGGCGCTTGAATTTATTATGCTTGTCTGCGGCGGCATGCCGGTTTATGACAGCCTTGTTCATTCTTTTGCGACGGCGGGCACAGGCGGCTTCGGCATCATGAACGACAGTATCGCCTCATATTCGCCGTACTGTCAGTGGGTTATCGCGGCTTTTATGCTCTTGTTCGGTGTAAACTTCAATGTTTACTATATGATACTCATAAAACGTGCAAGTACGGCATTCAAAAGCACCGAGCTTTGGATATATCTCGGCATCGTGGCTGCGGCTTCCACTGCCGTATGCATAAATGTTTATCCATTATTTGAAAACATTTCCGACGCAGTACGAAGTTCCGTTTTTCAGGTGACCTCGATTATGACAACCACGGGCTTTGTTACAACAAGCACAAACGCATGGCCCGAATTTTCAAAAAGCGTACTGCTGCTTCTCATGTTTATCGGCGGATGCGCAGGCTCAACTGCCGGCGGCTTCAAGGTTTCAAGGCTCATTATCCTTGCAAAAGCGCTGAAAAGCGAAATGAAGCACATGCTTCATCCGCGCTCGGTCAATACTATTTCCTTTGAAGGTAAAAAATTGGAAAAAGACACGGTAACAAGCGTCAGCGTATATATGATAGCCTATGTTTTTTCCCTTTTTATGCTACTGCTTCTGCTCAGCTTCGAGCCGCTTGACACAGAAACCAAACTTACCGCGGCAATGTCCTGCTTTAACAATGTCGGACCATTTTTTTCACGTACGGTTTCATGTGCAAATTACTCTGTTTTTTCGCCGTTTTCAAAGCTTTTGCTATCAGCCGCAATGCTGCTCGGAAGGCTCGAAATATTCCCTATTCTTATCGTTTTTTCGCCTTCCATCTGGTCAAAAAAATAAAAAAAGAGAGCTTAAAAGCTCTCTTTTTTTATTTAAATATTATTTCCCCGACTTTTCAATCGCTTCCCAAAGACCGTTTATGTAGCATGCGCCCATCGCGCGGTCATAAAGGCCGTAACCGGGCATACATACTTCGCCCCACACGGTTCTGCCGTGGTCCGGACGGATAGGTCCTTCAAAGCCTATGTCGTGAAGCGCCTTGACTATCTCATACATATCGAACGT
>JBJFAQ010000230.1:0-12385 GCA_051887995.1 Eubacteriales bacterium | reverse complement strand
TGACAGAAAAAAAGCGGCGGAAAACATGGAAAAGCTCGGAATATCGGACCTTGCCTCTCGCTGTTTCCGCGAGCTTTCCGGCGGACAGAGGCAACGCGTGCTCTTGTCACGCGCGCTTTGCGCCGCGTCGGGACTGCTCCTGCTTGACGAGCCTGCCGCCGGACTTGACCCGCTTGTCACAAAAGAGCTTTATGAGCTGATAAAGGACCTCAATCGGGAAGAGGGAATGACTGTTATCATGGTCTCGCACGACCTTGACGCCGCCCTGCGCGACGCAAAAACCATTCTGCACCTTGACCACTCGGTAAAATATTTCGGCCCTGCTGCCGATTATCCCCGCACGGCGCTTTTCGGCGGTGAAAACGGAGGTGACGGCAATGCTTGAGACTTTCATCGGCTACTTTTCACATAAATTCATTGTTTACGCGTTCATTGTCGGCGGACTTGTGTCGCTTTGCGCTTCGCTTCTCGGCGTTATGCTTGTCCTGCGCCGCTGTTCCATGATAGGAGACGGACTTTCGCACGTTGCGTTCGGCGCGCTTGCCGTATCGGCCGTGCTCGGCACTGCGCCGCTTGCTTTTTCAATTCCCGTTGTTATACTCGCGGCATTTCTTCTGCTGAGGGTAAGCGAAAACAGCCGCGTCGGGGGAGACGCCGCCATTGCGATGATATCGACCTTTTCTCTTGCCGTCGGCGTTATTGCCGTCTCTATGACGACGGGCATGAACACGGATATCACCGCGTACATGTTCGGCTCGGTTTCCGCCATGGAAAAAGGCGATGTTGTGCTGTCGGTCGTGCTTTCCGTCATTGTTGTACTGCTTTATCTGCTCTTTTTCAACCGGATTTTTGCAATTACCTTTGACGAGAGCTTTGCAAAGGCAACCGGGCTTCGCACGGAGTTTTATAAATTCTTTATCGCCGTCGTCACGGCGGTCACCATAGTTGTCGGAATGCACGTTATCGGCGCTATGCTGATTTCCGCGCTGATAATTTTCCCGGCGCTTACCGCAATGCGGGTGTTCAAGAGCTTCCGAAGCGTCGTGATATGTGCCGCGTCCGTGTCGGTCGCGGCGGCCTTCATCGGCATATCCGCTTCCTGCCTGTTCTCGCTGCCGACAGGTGCTGCCGTTGTCGCGGCAAATGCGGCGTTTTTCGCTGTTTTTTCCGTCATCGGGGCACTGAAAACGGGAAAAGGCTGACGGCGCAGGGTAATGATAAGCCCTTGTGAAATGAAGCCTTCGGATTTCCTGTGACTTTGCCCCAAGCTGTTGTTTTCCGCTTTTCCGAAACCTCCAAAAAAATTTTCGCCCGCCTTTTGTAAAAGGCGGCGCCGGCCGAGGCGCGTAGCCTCGGTCGCCCTCCGCAGAGGGCGAAATCCCCGCTCACACCCGACTGCCCACCGCAGTGGGCGAAATCCCATTTCGGCGCTTTCTTTTTGCCAAGCTTTTTCTTTGCGCCTGTGCCTGCAAAGAAAAAGCGGCATCGGACTTTCCGTGACTTTACCCCGAGCTGTTTTTACAGCTTTGCCTGAAGTCTGCTTGGCACGCGCCGACATTCGGCGCGTGCCAAAATTATTTTATGGGAAACTATTGACAAGACATAAATACTATGTTATACTAAAATCCCACAAAAAAGGTGGGAATAAAGAAAAACAAAGGAAAAATAAATATACAGCGGGTAGAGAGGCGCGCGGCGCGGGAGCTTCGGCGCAATATTCTTTCCCGTAAGCGAAAGGAGCAACAAAGCATGACTGTATATGCGGACAACGCCGCAACAACAAAAATGAGCCGGACGAGCATTGATGCAATGCTGCCATATATGGATAAAATATACGGGAATCCGTCAAGCCTTCACTCGGAGGGACAGAGAGCGGCGGAGGCGCTTCAGAGCGCGAGGGAACGGATTGCCGCGTGTCTCGGCTGTACGGCGGCGGAAATCACTTTCACCTCAGGCGGAAGCGAAGCGGATAATCAGGCGATTGTTTCCGCGGCAAGAGCAGGTGAAAAGAAAGGGAAAAAGCATATTGTTTCCACCGCGTTTGAGCACCACGCCGTGCTTCACACGCTGGAAGCGCTTCGCGCACAGGGGTTTGAAATTGAGCTTTTGCCTGTCGGAGAGCGCGGAACGGTTTCGGTAGAGCAGGTAAGACGCGCGGTAAGGGAGGACACCTGCCTTGTCAGCATAATGTATGCGAATAACGAGATAGGCTCGGTTATGCCGATAGGTGAAATCGGCAAAATATGCAGTGAAAAGGGAGTCCTTTTTCACACCGACGCGGTACAGGCGACAGGACATCTTGAAATTGACGTAAAAGCACAGAATATAGACATGCTTTCGCTTTCGGCGCACAAATTTCACGGACCGAAAGGAATCGGCGTGCTCTATGCACGGCGCGGTATAAGACTGACAAATCTGATTGAGGGCGGCGCCCAGGAGCGGGGCAAACGCGCCGGAACGGAAAATCTGCCTGCCATCATGGGCATGGCGGCGGCGCTTGAAGAAGCGTGCGCGCATATGGCGGAAAACTCGGCAAAGGTTTCACGTCTGCGCGATAGACTGATATCGGGGCTTTCGGAAATTCCGCACTCGGCGCTTAACGGCGACACGGAAAACAGGCTTCCGGGCAACGTCAGCTTCTGCTTTGAGGGTATAGAGGGCGAGAGCCTGCTTCTTATGCTCGATGCAAAGGGCATTTGCGCGTCGTCAGGCTCGGCATGCACCTCCGGCTCGCTCGACCCGAGCCATGTACTGCTTGCGATAGGACGTCCGCACGAGATAGCGCACGGCTCGCTCCGCCTTTCCCTCTCGGAATACAACACAGAGGAAGAGGTAGAATATATGCTGCGGGAGATTCCGCCCGTGGTCGAATATCTGAGAAACATGTCGCCGCTCTGGCGCGATAAAATGAGCGGCAAAAAACAATTTTTACTGAAGTGAGGTAGGAAAATGGCTTTATACAGCGAAAAGGTAATGGATCATTTTACTCACCCGCGCAACGTGGGAATAATTGAGAATGCAGACGGCGTAGGCGAGGTCGGAAACGCGAAATGCGGCGATATTATGAAGATTTATCTCAAAATCGAGGACGGCGTTATTTCCGACGTGAAGTTTGAGACGTTCGGCTGCGGATCTGCCATCGCGTCAAGCTCCATGGCGACCGAGATGATAAAGGGAAAGCCGTTAAGCGAAGCGCTGGAGCTTTCAAACAAGGCGGTCGCGGAGGCACTTGACGGGCTTCCCGCACATAAAATGCACTGTTCGGTGCTTGCCGAGGAGGCAATAAAAGCGGCGGTCAAGGATTATTACGACAAAAACGGGATAGAGTACGACAAAAAACAGTTTCCGGACTGCGATTCCTGCGGACACTGCTGCGAAATATAAAGTATATAAAAAAGATTCGGACGTCAGCCCGGATCTTTTTTACTTTTAGGTTTTTTTTCGCAAAAACGCCTGCCGCATGCTTTATCGCCTTTGCTTTCCCGCATTATGACGGGATAAGGCGTGTTTTGCGCATAAAAAAGGAGAATTTCGGAATTTGCGCGCGGGACGGACGGAAAAGGGGCGGAAAAACGGAGCAAAAAGTCGGACTTTGCGTTTCTTTGCCTTTTTTTCATTGACAAAACGGCGGCGAAGCGATATAATAAACTTAATTTCTTTTTTGGAGGACCTCTTTTATGTTGGCTGCAAAAACAAACTCAAACACCAAGCTTCAGATACTTACCCGCACGGCGCTCGCCGCCGCTGTGGTCTTTGTACTTACGTTTTTCCTGAAGATTCCGAGCTTTACCGGCTATGTCCATGCCGGCGACGCGGCGGTCATGCTCAGCGCTCTCATTCTGCCCCTGCCCTATTCGCTTGTTGCGGCGGCGGTCGGAGCGGCGCTTGCCGACCTTTGCGGCGGATATGTTATCTGGATTCCTTTCACGCTTATAATAAAGGCGCTCATGACGCTGCCCTTTGCTTTCGGCACGCGCCGCCTGCTTTGCGTCCGCAATATTGTTGCGTTTCCGATTGCCATTGCAATAAACGTCATAGGCTACTATCTCTCAAGCGCCCTTATCTATCACAGCTTTGTTTCCCCTCTCTCCGAGATTCCCGGAAACATTGCTCAGAGCGCAGTCGGCGCTGTGATTTGCATTGTCGTGTGCGTCTTTCTTGACGTAAAGCCGCGTGTTCGCAGTTTTATATGCCTTCGCAAAGCAGAGAAAGAGAACGAAGCGGATAAATAAAGGGGAAAATGCCCCTTATAAAAAGCATGATTTTTCTGAAAGGCGCTGAAACGGATGAAAATACTTGCAATCGGCGACATAGTGGGCTTTGCCGCCGCTGAATTTGTAAAGGAAAACCTGTGGAAAATACGA
This sequence comes from Eubacteriales bacterium, assembly GCA_051887995.1. Taxonomy (GTDB): domain Bacteria; phylum Bacillota; class Clostridia; order Oscillospirales; family CAG-272; genus SIG710. The sequence continues at coordinate 8,021 of JBJFAQ010000230.1, read as the reverse complement.
GACCGTCTCGGCGCGGATTTTGTCGCCGCAAACGGCGAGAATGTGTGTGACATAAGGGGAATCGGCGCATCGGACGCGGAAGGACTTTTGCGCGCGGGAGTTGATGTTATCACCTCGGGAAATCACATCTGGGGCAGAAGCGATATCTACCCCATGCTCGATGACGACCCCCATGTTCTTCGTCCTGCGAATTACCCTCCCGCCGCACCGGGAAAGGGACACACGATTCTTGACGGCGGAGGGTTTCGCGTGCTCTGCATCTGTGTGCAGGGTACGGTTTTTCTTGAGTCGCTTGCCAATCCTTTTCTTACCGTCGAGAAGATACTTGACGATGAGGAAGGACGGTATGATATAGCCATAATGGACTTTCACGCTGAGGCAACCTCGGAAAAAGAGGCGATGGGACTGTGCTTTGACGGAAGGATAAGCGCTCTGTGGGGCACGCATACCCACGTGCAGACCGCGGACGAAAAGATTCTTCCGCTCGGCACAGGATATATCACCGACCTTGGCATGACCGGCCCCGAAGGGGGTATTCTCGGCGCAAAGGCAGAGCCGGTGTTAAAGAAATTTCTGACGCAGATGCCTCACCGCTTCTCTGTTGCGGACGGCAGAACGATTCTTCGCGGCGCGCTTTTTGAAGTGGACGAAAAAAGCGGAAAGTCGCTCAGCGTCACGCGGGTCTGCCTTTCGGAGGAGGATCTTAAATGAAAAACCGAAGGAGCTTTGTCGTATATGCTTTGCTTCTCGCGCTCTGCGTGTTGCTTCCCGTCCTCGGCTTTTTCGGCGTAACTGCCGGAAAAGAATTTTATGCGCCGGCGGAGGGGATCGTTTATTTGCGCGCAAAGGTGACGGAGGTCATGGAGGTAAGCTGCGATTACGGCGAGGACGGAGAGGTGCTTTCCGCCGACACCCGCTTTGCGGCGCGCGTCACCTCCCGCGGCGAATATCGAGGAAAAACGCTTGAGGCGGTGCAGAATTACAGCTCGTTCACTCCGCTTAACCCAAGAGAAGTTAAAGTAGGGGATTCTGTGATTCTCGGGCACTTTGAGGGCGTTGAGATGTGGAATTTCATTGATTATGTCCGCTCCGACGTGCTCATTGTTCTGGCGGTGTTTTTTGCCGTTCTTCTTGCCGTTTTCGGCAGAAAAAAAGGCTTTAAGACGATACTTTCACTTACACTTACGCTTGCCGCCGTGTTTTTTGTGTTCATTCCAGCGGTCATTCTGGGATATAACATCTATCTCTGGTCTGTCATCATTTGCCTTTATATGATAGTGATGACGCTTACTATCGTAAACGGCATAAGCCCGATGAGCCTTTCGGCGTCGGTTGGCTGCATGGGAGGCGTGCTTGTCTCGCTTGCCATTACTTTTTTGACCGATTATTTTATTCAGATAACGGGCAATTCGGACTCACATTCGATTTTTCTTGTATATATCGGAGACGGAATAGACATTAAGGCGCTTGTTTACGCATCTATTATAATCGGCTCGGTGGGAGCAGTCATGGACGTGGCGGTAGACATTTCCGCGTCCTTAAAGGAGCTTGCGTATAAGCTGAGGACACCCTCCTTTATGGAGCTTCTTCGCTCCGGAATACGCATCGGCAGAGACGTTATCGGAACAATGTCGAATACTCTCGTGCTTGCCTATATCGGCGGCTCGATGTGCTCGTTGCTCCTTTATATATACAACAACGCGGCGACGCCCGTGTATCTTTTCAATATTGAATCCATTGTCATTGAGATTCTGAAGATTCTTGTGGGCAGTATAGGAATACTTCTGACGCTTCCCTTGACCGCGCTCGTTTCGGCATGGCTCTATACACGTCCCGCGATGCTCCGCCATATACTGACGGAGGGACAAAACGGAGATTCGGAGCGGGAATCGGGTGCTGACGCCTTTTCCGAGGAGCTTGAGAGCGCGGGAAGCTTTGACGGCACAGAAAAAAAATAAAAAACCGCGGCAAACAGACAAGAAAACGCCGTTTTTTGCCCGCGGGAAGAATTAAAAAAGATGAAACCGAAGGAGAAATATGCTTTTTTCGTCTCTTGAATTTCTGTTTTTGTTTCTTGCGGCGGTAATCGTGCTTTATTATGCGCTGCCGGGCAAATGGCGGAATCCGGTGCTGCTTGCCGTAAGCCTTGTGTTTTACGGCTGGGGTGAGCCGCGGTACATATTTCTTATGATTTTTACCATCGCGGTCGATTACACCGCCGGACTTCTGGTTTCGGCGTTTCTTTCGCGCGGAAAAAAGAAAAAGGCAAAAACGGCGCTTGTGATTGCAGTCTCTGTCAATCTCGCCCTTCTCGGATTTTTCAAATATGCCGATTTTGTGCTTTATAACATGTCGCGCCTGCCGGGGCTTTCTTTTCTCTCTCCGCTCGGCATTGCGCTTCCCATCGGGATTTCATTTTATACCTTTCAGTGCCTTTCTTACGTCATTGACGTGTATCGCGGAGACGCCGGAGTTCAGAAAAATCCGGTGACGTTCGGCACGTATGTCACACTTTTCCCGCAGCTAATAGCCGGACCTATCGTGCGCTACCGCGATATTGACGCAGAGCTGAGAGCGCGCACCTGCTCCGTGCCGCTTTTTGCCGAGGGAGTGAGAACTTTTACCGCGGGACTTTCAAAAAAGGTTCTGCTTTCCAACCCCGCCGCCGAAATGTGGAAGTATTACAGCACCATGCCGTCAGACGAGCGCTCTGCTTTAGGCGCGTGGCTCGGTCTTGTCTTTTTTTGCTTTCATATCTATTTTGACTTTTCCGGATACTCGGATATGGCGATAGGGCTTGGGAAAATGCTCGGATTTCATTTTCCCGAAAACTTTAACTACCCGTATGTGTCAAAAAGCATCACGGAATTTTGGCGCAGATGGCATATTTCGCTTTCTTCGTGGTTCCGTGAGTATGTATATATTCCTCTCGGCGGCAACCGCTGTTCCTCACCGCGCCGGATATTCAATTTGTTTGTCGTCTGGTTTCTGACCGGTCTTTGGCACGGTGCAAACTGGAACTTTATCATCTGGGGACTTTACTTTTTTGTGCTTCTCGTGCTTGAAAAGTACGTTTACGGAAAGCTACTCGAAAAAGCACCGAAAGTGCTCCGCCATGCATACGCGCTCTTTTTCATCGCGGTCGGATTCCTTATTTTTGCCTGCGATGACCTTTCTGCGGGGGCGGAATATCTTTCGAGCATGCTTGGAAAAAGCGGCGCTTTTGCCTTTGGAATCGACGGCTATGAGTTGCTTCGGAACTTTCCTCTTGTTTTTGTCATGTGCATTGGCGCAACGCCCTTGCCGAAGCGCTTTTTTGCCGCGCAGTATGAAAAAAGCAGCTTTTTCAGAGGCGCGTCGGTAATTATTTGCCTTGCAGCGCTGATACTTTGCACCGCGTTTCTTGTGGATTCGTCGTATAATCCGTTTCTATATTTCAGATTCTGACAAAGAAAGGTCGTTTCTTTTATGCTGACAGAGCTTATTTGCCGTGTTTTTGTCAAAAATCATGCCGATGTGCAGAATCCCCGCGTCAGGAAGCGCTACGGAACGCTTACCGCGTGTGTGGGAATTTTTATCAACATTCTGCTTTTTGCCGGAAAGTTTATTGTCGGAACGCTTACCGCCTCCATTGCAATTACGGCGGACGCGATAAACAACCTGTCGGACGCCGGCTCGTCCGTGATTTCTCTAATCAGCTTCCGCATACAGGCAAAGCCTGCGGACAGAGAACATCCGTTCGGTCACGCCCGAATTGAATATGTCGCGTCGATGATAGTGTCGTTTCTGATACTTTTTATCGGCATTTCGCTTTTCCGCGAGTCGCTTGACAAGATAATTCACGGCGGCGAGCCCACAGACCCAAGCCTTGTCGCCATCATTGTGCTCTGCGCTTCAATCCTTTGCAAGCTGTGGCTGTTCTTGTTCAACAGACGCCTCGGAAAAAAGATTGATTCCTCCGTTATGAAGGCGACCGCACTCGATAGCCTTTCGGACGCGCTTTCAACCTCGGCGGTGCTTGCCGCAACGCTCATTTACCGTTTCAGCGGCGTCGAGCTTGACGCCTATATGGGACTTCTTGTCGCGCTGTTTATTCTCTGGTCGGGAATAAAGATTTTCCGCGAGACGATCGACTCGATTCTCGGCGGCGCGCCGGACGGAGAAGTTATCGACAACATAAAAGAGGTCGTTTTCAGCCATCCGGAGGCAATCGGAATACACGACATTATGGTTCACAGCTACGGTCCGGGACGCTTTTTTGCCTCTGCACACGTTGAGGTTGACGGAGCAAAGGACATATACGCAAGCCATGACGCGGTTGATAACATGGAAAAGGAGCTTTCCGAAAAGCACGGTATTCAGTGCGTGCTTCATCTCGACCCGATTGCCGTCGGGGACGAAAAAACCGATTTTCTGAAGTCGGAGGCGCTCTCAGCCGCACATGATATCGACGAACGTATCACACTCCACGATTTCAGAATCGTGCCCGGAACGACGCATACCAACCTCATTTTTGACCTTGTCGTGCCGTTTGAAGAAAAGCGCAGCGATGACGAAATAACGGAGCTTATGCAGGTGGGAATATCCGAGCGTCAGCCGCAGTGCTTTGCCGTTATTACCATTGACCGTCACTAAGGCGTCGGAGAGCGAAAAATGGCGGCAGGAAGGTACGAGATTTCAAAAAACTCTGAGGGAAAATATTTCTTTCGACTGCTTACCGTGAGCGGAAAGCCTTTGCTTCACAGCGGTATATATGAGAACCTCGCCGTGTGCAGAAAGGGCGTTGCCAGCCTGCGCGTCAACGCCGACGCACCGCTTGAGGATAAAACAGGCAAAACCGAGAGCGGCGCAGAGCAAAAAGACGGCTCAGAGACAGTGTTAAAGTGCCCGAAAATCGAGCTGTACGAGGAAAAAAACGCAGCCGGGTACGGCAGCTATAATTTTGTTGTGCGAGCGCGTAACGGAGCGGCAGTTGCCCGCGGCGAGGGTTACGGGACAAAAAAACGCGCGCTTGAAGCGGTGGAAAATTTCAGATATACGGCTTTTTCCGCCGAGACGCAGATTAGAAAGTGAAAAATATTAAAAGTTTTCGCCTAACCTGCCGCCAAAAATAAAAATTTTCGCCCGCCTTTTATAAAAGGCGGCGAGAGCCGAGGCGCGTAGCCTCGGTCGCCCACCGCAGTGGGCGAAATCTCCGCTCAAGACCGACTGCCCACACTGCCGTGGACGAAAATTCCTTTGCGGCGCTTTCTTTTTGCAAAGCTTTTTCTTTGCGCCTGTTTCGGCAAAGAAAAAGCGTCGGTGAAATTTTCGCCGTTTTACCCCGTGCCGCTCTTTCAAAGACGCTTCATTAACCTAAAAATGCGCAAACCAAAATCGGTTTGCGCATTTTTTAATATTTGTTTTACCTTAGTTTGCCGGAATTTCGTCCGGAGAAATCGCGTCTGTGCCTATGTTTATATCATTCATTGTTTTCAGCTCGTAGAACTTGCCCTTCTTCTCCATCAGCTCGTCGTACGTGCCGATTTCAACGCATCTGCCCTGTTCCATGACGACAATTCGATCCGCATCGCGTATGGTAGACAGACGGTGCGCCACAATGAATGTCGTTCTGTCCTTTATCAGCGCCGATATGGCTTTTTGAACGTGATATTCCGAGATGTTGTCAAGCGCAGAGGTCGCCTCGTCAAGAATCAGGATTTTGGGGTCGCGTATCAGCGCGCGGGCAATGCAGATTCGCTGCTTCTGACCGCCTGAGAGCTTGCCTCCGTTCTCGCCGATAACGGTGTCAAGTCCGTTCGGGAGCGACGGGAGAAATTCGTTTATGTTTGCCTGCTCAAGCACCTCGGCGAGACGCTTTTCACTGATTCCGGGCATGCCGTAGGTGATATTGTCGCGGATAGTTCCCGCCATAAGAATACTGTTCTGCGGGACGACGGAGATAAAATGCCGATAGTCGCTGAGGTTCAGCGCTTCAATGGGCTTTCCGTCAACAAGAAATTCGCCCGACGTCGGCATCATGAAGCCTACGACAAGATTCATAATGGTGGACTTTCCGGAGCCTGAAGCGCCGACAAAGGCAATACATTCTCCGGGATTTACCATGAGGCTGAAATCCTTTATGGTGTCCTCGTCCGTACCGGGGTAGCGGTAGCAGACGTGGTCAAATTTCAGATGGCCGTGAACATAGCGGAGCTTGATTTTGCCCTTGTTGTCCTCTACCTGACGCGAGAGCATGATTTCGGAGAGGGAGCGGAATGCTTCCATGCCTTTCGTCATCTCAGGGAGAAGGTTTACAATGCCGTTCATGGCGCTTATAATATTTGAGAAGTAGCTCGTAAAGAGCGAGATGTCGCCGACCTTGATGGTTTTCTTTATAGCCAGAAACGCCGAATAGAAAAGACATCCGAAGGTGAACACCTGTCCCACTATCCAGCTTATGGCAGCGAAAAAGGAGTTTGTGCGGTCGAGACTGAGCGCACGAAGCCGGAGGTTCTTGATTTTCTGCTCAATGATTGCAATTTCTTCATCCTCAAGACCGTGCGCCTTTGTGACGGGGAGCATGGTGAGCATTTCGGAAAGGCTTGTTGACATCTGCTCGTTCTCATGCCGGTATTCTTTGCTGTTTTTGCGCAGAGTTTTTCGGAATAGCTGCATTACCGCCACATTCACGGGCGCAACGACAACAAAAAGCAGTGCGACAAGCCAGTTTTTTCTGGCGACAACGAAAATGTAGATAATAAGGTTGCAGATACTCGGCGCAAGGCTTTTGACGATTTGGCTGTTCAGTACCTCAATCGCCTCGATGTCGCGGATGAATTTTGCCTGCGTCCGCCCGGTTTCAATCTCCTTATAGTAGATAAGGGACAGACGCTGAAGCTTGCGGATGACCGTGCGGCGAAGTCCTGCCGAAATCGTGCGCAGCATTCGGTTTGTATATTTAAGATAAAGGACGTTTGCGGGGATATGTATGGCGCAGAGAAACGTGATTACAATCGCGTTTTTGAGCAGAATCATCATCATATCCGGCGACTGGTCGACAAGAGCGTTGATGACATTCGCCGTGATTATTGGTCCTACCCATACGACGCAGTGCTTGATTTCGCAGAGCAGCGTTGAAATGAGGATTTTGCCGATGTTCTGCTTCAAAAGCTTCATCATGACGCCTGTTCCGTCATGGTGTTTTTCGGCTTCTTCTTCAAAAAGGTCTTCATAATTAGGGAGTGGCATCTGCTTTTTCTTATCCATGCTGCACCTCTTTATTATGCTTTAGCATTTTTTCGCGCAGGTTTTTTTGTTTTTCCGCCCTGCTTTTTGTAAGCGCCGTAGCTTTTTGTCCGATTAGTATAGCCCACAAAAAATCATTTGTCAAGCCCATTTAGAAAATTAAAAAAAATTTTTTTTGCACGCGCAGAAAACGGAATGATTTTTTGCGGATTTTATCTTTTCCGGCGTCTATAAGCGAGGCAAAGAGTCAAAAAACAGCGCTTTGCCTCTCAAAAAAAGAAACAAGAATGAATATCCTGCGCGCGGTGCGGCAAAACTTAATTCGAGCCCAAAAGGAAAATCCGGCACAAAGAAAGGAAAAATCATGAGTACACTTACAACAAAAGAAACAGGACTTCTTAAAGACCTCAAAACACAGGAACAGCTCTGCATTGACAAATACACTAAATACGCGGCGGAGGCGAAGAGCACAGAGCTTGGCAAGCTATTTACCTCCATGGCTCAGACCGAGCGCGAGCACTTAAAGACGATAAGCGAGATGATGGACGGAAAAGTTCCCGTTATGCCCGGGACAATCGGCAACTCAGACAATTTCAACACAGGCGCGTACAGCTATGCAAACGAAGAGGACAGAAAGCACGACGCATTTATGTGTCAGGATATGCTTGCCACCGAAAAGCATGCGTCAAGCGTATACGACGTGAGCGTTTTCGAGTTTGCATGTCCCGAAAACCGCCGCACCCTGAATCATATTCAGGCAGAGGAGCAGCAGCACGGCGAACACATGGTGAATG
>JBJFAQ010000229.1:0-2737 GCA_051887995.1 Eubacteriales bacterium | reverse complement strand
AACTTTCTGAACCGCGTGAGCATATAGTGCAAACGACGGGCAACCGGTGAAGGTGTTGTTTATCAGACGTACCGATTTGTGCGGCTGTACTCCGTCCGGCACCAAGGTGTTGAAGTCATGACACTCCATTACCGTGACAACGCCGGCGCTTTTCAGCATTTCATGTAGAGCACATTTTTCAAAAACGCAGTTTTCTATCAGCACATCTTCTGCAAATCCGCCCTCATACCATGTGTCGAAGTCCGGAGAGACGAGTATTGCGGGAAGTCTCAGGTTTTTAAAGGAACAGTCCTTGACAGTTGCTTTCTTTGTCTGAAGCAGGAAGCCGCGGGCACGTCCGCGCTCAACCTTGCATCCGCTTATGGTTGTTTCGGGAGAGAAAGCAAGGTTCTGCATAAAGCAGGAGGTGTCTACTCCGCTTGGCAGAGAATCAAAGGTCAGTTTTCCTCCTTTAATGCTCTTCAGCGTTGCCGTTCCAAGTTCCTTGTAGTTTTTGTCGTAGAAAAGCACCGTGTCGCCGCTCTTTCCCCAATCATCCGAGAGAGATGTGTTGTAGAAAGCATCAAGCGAGGTGACGGAGTTTCCGTCTGTTTTGTTTACCGGAGCTATGCGGCTGTGTACGTTCAGCGCGTCGTCTCCGATGCCGATAAATGAGCAGTTCTTTATTGTGAGCGTGCCGCGCAGACCTTTAATGTGTATGCAGTCTTCGTTTGTGCCGAGAAAAGCGCGGCTGCCGTCCGCCGGAGCGATTGTAACATTTTCAAAGGAAAAATCCTCGCTTCCGCTCGGCGCGTAAAAGACGGCACTCGGACAGGAATTTACAGAAAAGTTTCTGACGGTAAGACCGTTGACACACGATATGTATACCATCGGTGCGGCATAAGTTCCCGATGAGAAGCGCAGAGTTATCTGCTGTCCTACCTTGCCGAGCGTACCCTCGATGCAAAACAGCTTGTTACCTGCGGCTTCGAGCTTGGCGCCAAAATATGCTTCGTCGCTCTGGACTGTGCCGTATGAGTCGAAATAATTTGCGGCAAATACATATTCTCCGCCGGAGAGCGGCTTTTTGTCGCCCGAGACAAACTCGTCAAAGACTGTTACATATGTTTTGCCGTTTTCATGCGATTTGATTACGCCGTCGGCTGAGGTATGGAAGAGATAGTCTGCGGAAAAGCCGTCAATCGTTATGTTTTCACAGCCGCTAAGCCCTATAATATTGCTTTTTGTGTATTTTGTCGAGTCAGCGCCGTCCGCCGGGTTGTAGGATGTATTTATAAGACGGGCGTTGTCGCCTTTGAGCGTGATATTCTTTTTCCCTTGAAGAACGATGCTGCCGTCAAGGTAATATACGCCTTTCGGGAAACTCAGCACAGTGTTTTCGGCGGCGTCATTTATGAGCTTATTCAGCTTTTTTGTGTTTTCGGAAGCTGCGGAAAGGTTTCCTGCCGATACTCCGTGCTCTGTTACATTGATAGTTGTCTTTGCGCCGATAGGTTCTGACGTGTCGGGCGTTCCCGCCGTGTCAGCGGCTCCTGTTGTCGTATCAGCGGCTCCTGTCGTGTCGGATTTGCCTTCCGAGTCTGTATTTGCTTCGGTATCTGTGCTTGTTTCTTTTGCATCGGAAGTTCCGGGCGCGGCAGTAGAATCTGCGGCGTCGGCAGTTCCGCTTGTGTCGATATTTCCGGTCACTTCATCCGTGCTCCTTTCCTTGCAACCTGCAAGCAGGAGGACAAAAATCAGTGCAAGCAGGGTTAATGTGCGTTTTGACATGCGATTATTTTTCGCCTTCTTTCCCGAATATGAGTTTGCGTACCTTTTCCGGTTCCATGATTTCGTCATATATGTCGTTTCCGACGTTGTGCCCGATTACGGTGCGACGTTTTGAGGTCAAGCGGTGGTTATAACCGGAGAAAGCCTGACGAATCTTGTTCTCGCCCGTTCTCCAGTCTGCGCCGATAGCGGCGGCGACTTTTCCGGACGCGCTTTCTTCTTTCAGCCATGCTTCATATGAGATAACGACGCCGAGAATGTTGCTTCCGTCCTCGAACATGGCGTTTTTGCCCCAGAAGTGAAGCACGCTTCCTTCAACTCGGTCGTCTCCGGATGAACGTCCCGTGAAATCTCTGCCATAGAGCTTGATTTCGATGTGGTCATTAAATTCTTTCAGTCTGTCCTCTGTGATAGAGCCGGGCTTGACGGGGCGGCGCTTGTCCTCGGGAATTTCATTGCCTTTTGCGTCCACTCTGTCCCATTCAAGTCTCCACGGCAGATAATAAATGTGATTTGGCTTTGAAGGGAAGGGCTGCTCGTTTTCCTTAAACCAGCCGTCCGAGTCCTTTGTGCGCAGAATGACGTTTATTTTTCCGAGACATACCGTTATCTCCTCGTCGTCATCGATGACGGCGTCCGCCGCCTTATAAATTGCTCCGATTGAAAGCACTTTTTTGAAGTCAGAACTTGCGGAATACATGTTTGAGGGATTTATACGGTATTTCATATACGTTGTCGCTTCGGAGGGCAGGTTCATCGACATGTATACAGGGTCGTGCAACTTGCTTACGGGTATGATACCGTCAAAATAACTTGTGCTTATTTCAGATTTCGTTGTTTGAAAGCCGTACCATTTCACTCTGCCGTTTCCGCACACCGGAGTTTCGGTAAGGCGGACAAGAGTTTCCGCGTCTACAAGATAAAGTCCGTCGTTTATGGCAAAGCCCTTTGCGTCTTTCGGGAAAAA
>JBJFAQ010000228.1:0-12431 GCA_051887995.1 Eubacteriales bacterium | reverse complement strand
GGGAACCAAGCAGCATTAAGCAGTCGCCCCGATGTGCCGCAAGGAAGCCTGTTTTGAGCAGAAGTATCGTAACGCGTGCGTTTTCGGAGTACGATTTTAAGGTGTATGGTCTTATTTTGCAGCTTGATTTTTTCAGGAGGATAAATTATGCATCAGGCTCTGTACAGAAAATGGCGTCCGACAACATTTGACGACGTTTGCGGGCAGGATCACATTACGTCCGTTCTGAAATACGAGTGTGAGAACGGCAGTTTTTCGCACGCATATCTTTTCTGCGGCTCGCGCGGAACCGGCAAGACAACCTGTGCAAAAATTCTTGCGAAGGCAGTAAACTGCGAGTCGCCCGTCGGCGGCAGTCCGTGCGGCAAATGCCCGTCGTGCACCGCGATAGACGCGGGAACGGCGACAGATGTGCTTGAAATGGACGCGGCGTCAAACAACGGCGTTGACAACATACGGGACATACGCGACGAGGTAATTTATATGCCGTCGATGTTGAAATACCGCGTTTATATTGTAGACGAGGTTCATATGCTCTCGGCAAGCGCCTTCAATGCGCTTCTCAAAACTCTCGAAGAGCCTCCGGCGCACGTTATCTTTATTCTGGCGACGACCGAGCTTCACAAGCTCCCGCCGACAATCATTTCCCGCTGTCAGCGGTTTGATTTCAGAAGAATTTCGATTCCGGTGCTGACTGCAAGGCTCTTGCACATCGCCGAGGCGGAAAATATTCCGCTTGAAAAAAGCGCCGCAGAGCTGCTCTCAAAGCTCGCACAGGGCGGCATGCGCGATGCGATAAGTCTGCTTGAGCTCTGCGCCGGAACGAGACAGAAAATAACCGAAGAGCTTGTTACGGACACCGTGGGCGTAAGCAGCCGTGAGAGCATCGCGGAAATTGTAAGGGCAGTCTCCGAAAAAAATTACGAAGATATTTTTTCGGCGGTCGCGGATGTCGTATCCTCGTCAAAGGACATTTCCGTTTTCTGGCAGGATATTCTTTCGTTTTACCGTGACATGCTCATTATAAAAACATCGTCTGACGCGGAAAAGTACCTTGACCTTACCGAAAAAGAGACCGAACAGACATCTGAAACGGCAAATCTCTTTTCAAAGGAAACGCTTATATATCACTGCAAGCTCCTTGAGGACGCACTCGCCGCAATGCAGCGCCCGGGCACAGTCAAGCGCATATGTGCGGAGATGACGCTTGTAAGAATGTGCGACGAGAGTCTGGATTCCTCGGCGGAGGCTCTGCTTTCAAGAATTTCCGCGCTTGAGGACAGGCTTGACGCGGGTCAGTACGCACTTGCCACGCAGACGGCGGAAAAAACGACCGTTAAGGAAACAAAAACTGAAAAATCCGAGCCAAAGGAAAGACACGAGCCGCAGTCTGCGGCCGAGGATAGCTCGCAGAAGTCTCAAACAGGAAAATTTATAAAGCGGGCTCTTCCGTACTGGGCGGAGGCGGTCGATAAAATATGCAGAGACGACCCCAGCCTTTCCGGATTTCTTAAACATTCAAAGACATACCGGAATGAAAACGGCTCTATTGTGCTTCGGCTTGACAGCGATTTTGCCATGCGCATGATACGCGCAAGGAAAAGCACGCTTGAAACCCTTGTAGCCGTTCTTTCTTCATATGAAAAAAGGCCGCTCGGGGCGGCTGACCTGATTTTTGAAGTCTCTCACGACAACGACATTGTTGACGAGGGCAGAAAAAATCTTGACGAAATAATAAGTGACAATAACCTATAAAAAAAGTATCGGAAAGGAAGAAACATAACATGAGAGCAAATTTACCGAAGGGCGTTGGCGGCGGACCGCAGAATATGCAGGCGATGTTGAAGCAGGCGCAGAAAATGCAGGAGGATATGGAGGCGCTTCAGAGCGAGCTTGACGCAAAAGAGTACGAAATCAGTGCCGGAGGCGGCGTTGTGAACGTAAAAATAAACGGAAAAAAGGAAATTCTTGCAATTGATATAAAACCCGAGATAGTCGATCCCGACGATGTGGAAACTCTTTCGGATATCCTTGTTGCGGCGGTAAATGAGGCGATAAAGCGCGTGGAGGAGACCAACAGCTCGGAAATGCAGAAGGTGACGGGCTCGCTTAGCATGCCCGGTATGTTCTGATCATGGCGGAATACATTGAACCTCTGAGTCGGCTGGCGGAGCAGTTCGGCAGGCTTTCCGGAATCGGGCGCAAAACCGCAATGCGGCTTGCTTTTTCTGTCCTTGACATGACAAAAGAGGAGGCGGCAGAATTTGCAAAGGCGATAACCGACGCAAAGGAGCAGATACATCTTTGCCCGATCTGCCAGAACCTGACAGACAAGGAAAAGTGCGATATCTGCCTTGACGCGTCGAGAGACCGCTCCACTATCTGCGTTGTTGAGGACGCAAAGGCTGTGCTTTCAATCGAAAAAGTGCGTGAGTTCAAGGGACTTTACCATGTGCTTCACGGGGTGATTTCTCCGATGAACGGCGTGACGCCCGACAAGCTCAAGATAAAAGAGCTTCTTGCGCGCTGTGAGGACAGCGAGGTAAAGGAAGTAATCATTGCAACAAACCCCACGGTCGAGGGGGAAGCAACTGCGATGTACCTTTCAAGGCTTCTGAAGCCGATGGGGCTTTCCGTGACACGACTGGCTTACGGTGTCCCCGTAGGCGGAGACCTTGAGTACGCCGATGAGGTGACGCTGTACCGTGCGCTTGAAGGCAGACGCGATGTGTAAAGATATAAATTTAATTTAATGCAATAGAACGAGCAGCCGACGCGGATTTCGTCGGCTGCTCGTTCTATTCTGCTTTCAGTGCTCTTGTCATGAGGGCGTTCATGGCTTCGGAAGTGCTTAGCCTTCCGCAGATAATGCTGTCAACTGCCTCGCATATCGGAAGCTCGACCCCGCAGGCGTCAGAGAGCGCCAGCGCCGCAGGCAGAGCGTTAAGTCCCTCGACAACCATGCCTACTTCACGAACCGCTTCCTCGGCGGAATAACCTTTTCCGATAAGAAAACCCGCGCGGTTGTTGCGGCTGTGGCGGCTTGTGCATGTGACAACAAGGTCTCCGATTCCGGCAAGACCTGAAAAAGTTGATTCCGAGCAGCCGAGACTGCGTCCGAGGCGTTTTATTTCCGCCATGCCGCGGGTAATTATTGCCGCTTTTGTATTGTCGCCGCAGCCGATTCCGTCCGAAATGCCGGCTGCAAGGGCGATAATGTTTTTCAGCGCTCCGCAAATCTCCACTCCCTTGCGGTCGGAGTTGCGGTAGACGCGCAGACTTTCGCAGGAAAATGTGTGCTGTATCTCGGTGGCGGCAACATTGTTCTCCGATGCCGCGACAATCGCGGTCGGAACACCCATGGCGACTTCTTCCGCGTGCGTTGGACCCGAAAAGGCAACAACGGCAATGTCGCTTCTGTTTATTTCCTCCTCAATTACCTCGCACAGGGTAAGATGAGTGCCTTTCTCAAGTCCTTTCGCCGCATCAAGCAGTATTTGCCCTGCGTGAAGATAGGGCGCGGCTTTTCTCGCCGTATCTCTTACAAAGACCGAGGGCACGGCAAAAACGATGATGTCAGAGGAGAGACATACTTCTTTTAAGTCGATAGAATACAAAATGTTTTCAGGCAGCACCATTCCGTCAAGCTTCTGGTGGCGGCGTGTGCGCCTTAGCGTCTCGATTTCGTCCGGAAGCGCTGACCAGAGTGTTACCTGTTTTTCTGAAGAAGCGTCAGAGGCAAGCGTTTTTGCAAGCGCCGCGCCCCATGTTCCGGCGCCTAAAATACTGATTTTTTTCATGACGTCCCTTTCTGTGCGGATTTTGATAAGGCGGAGGTATTTTAATTTTCCGCCGCAGAGAGTGAAAGCAATGTCCCGAGTGTAAGGACAGGCGAAAATGATTTTTTCTGCCGGTTTTAGCTTAGGCGGCAATAGCCGTAATGTTGGGTTTTGCCGTCGCAGAAAAAAGCGATTTTTAAGAGAAGGTCTGAAAAGTTTATACTGCCAATTATATTTTTATTCCCTTTATTCAAAATCTCGAAGAAACCAAATTTCCTTTTTGTCAAGCGAAATTTCTCTGCCGCGCAGATATCCGAGCACTCCGCTGTCGTCCTTAAAGTCGAAGCGCAGACGGTAGGCGTAAAGCGCCTGATACTTGTAGCCTTTTGCGCGGTCGTCCTTGTTTTGACCGTATTTTCCGTCTCCGAGCAGGGGGTGACCTATGTGCGCAAGGTGCGCCCTTATCTGATGCGTTCGCCCCGTCACAAGCTCGACTTCAAGCAGGGAGAAATTGTTCTTCTCTGCCATAACTCGGTATTTTGTTATTATTTCCTTTGAGCCGTAAACCTTTTTGTCGTAGACTGTCACCGTGTTCGAGGCGCTGTCCTTTATGAGGTAGGCGCGGAGGGTCTGTCTTTCCTTCGGCATTTTTCCGTGAACGGCGCATAGATAGAATTTGCTTATCTCGCCATTTCTGATTTTTTCGTTCATCTCACGAAGAGCGGAAGCATTTTTTGCCGCCAGAACAATTCCGCCTGTGTTGCGGTCGATACGGTTGCAGAGGGCAGGCGCAAAGGACTGCTCTTCTGTCGGGTCATATTCGCCTTTCCCGTAAAGATATGCTTTTATATGCATTATCAGCGTGTTGTCGCGCGCATCGGCGTCCTCATGGACAACGACGCCCGGGCGTTTATTTACGACAAGAATATTTTCGTCCTCGTAAAGAACTGTCAGCTTCGGCTCAATTCTTTCGACCGCCCCTTCGTCCTTTTCGGGAGAGGAGAAAAACTCATCGCGCAGGAAAATGTCGACAACATCTCCTTCTAAAAGGCGGTAATCAGGCTCTGCGCGTTTTCGGTTGACCTTGATTTTTTTCGTTCTTATTGATTTATACATCATCGACGCGGGAAGCCCCTTGACCGCCTTTGAAAGAAACTTGTCAAGCCGCTGTCCGGCGTCGTTTTTATTTATTACAAATGAGCGCATTAAGCTGTTTTCTCCGTCATTTTAAAATCGGGTGCCGCGCTCCCGCGCGACACCCGTATTTATTTAACGCGGCGCAGAATTACTTCGTGCCGAAGATTCTGTCTCCTGCGTCTCCGAGACCGGGAACGATGTATGCGTGCTCGTTCAGGTGATCGTCAAGGCTTGCGCAGTATATGTCTACGTCGGGGTGGTCTGCCTGCACCTTTGCAACTCCTTCGGGAGCGGCGACAAGGCACATGAGACGGATATTTGTGCAGCCCTTGTTTTTAAGGAGCGTCAGAGCGTCGGAGGAAGAGCCTCCGGTTGCGAGCATGGGATCGACGAGGATTACGATTCTGTCCTCGATGTCGAAGGGAAGTTTGCAGTAATATTCAACGGGCATATGAGTGTCGGGATCACGGTAGAGACCGATATGTCCTACCTTTGCAACCGGAACAAGACGCAAAAGACCGTCTACCATGCCGAGACCGGCGCGAAGAATCGGAACAATTGCAAGTTTTTTGCCGGAAATCATTTTCGCTGTCATTTTTGTTATCGGAGTTTCGATAACAACGTCTTCAAGCGGAAGGTCGCGCGTTACCTCATAGCCCATAAGCATTGCGATTTCGTCGAGAAGCTCGCGGAAATCCTTGGAGCCGGTCTTTTTGTTGCGCATAAGTGACAGCTTGTGTGTGATCAGCGGATGTTGAATTGTGTGAAGTTCGCTCATTTTATTTCTCCTTACTTGGTACGGCCCATATTGCGACCGTACAAAATTTTACGCTTACATTATAGCGCAACTTTTCATCTTTTTCAATAGATAAAACAAATAATTCATAAAATTCGGTAAACATTTACAAAAAAATGTTTACAACGGAAGAAATGAATGATAAAATGAAAAAAGAGGCGGATAAAAACGATATAAAAACCGTCTCGTGCCCGAAAGGAAGCCCATATGATAAAGCATAAGAAAACCGTCGGCATTTATACGCTCGGCTGCAAGGTAAATCAGTACGAAAGCGAAGCCATTGCCGAGAAATTTACGGCGGAAGGTTTTGATGTCGCACCGCACGAGCTGCCGTGCGATATATATGTAATAAATACTTGTACCGTCACCGCGGAAAGCGACCGCAAGGCGCGCCAGTTCATTCGCCGTGCCATTTCGGCAAATCCCGAAGCGTTTGTGCTCGTGACAGGTTGCATGGCGCAGTCGGAGCCGGAGAAGGCAGCCGCCATCGCGGGCGTGGACTACATATGCGGAAGCTCAAATAAGCTGTCCGTTGTTGACGCGGCAAAGCGCCTTATAAAAGCAGGAAAGAAAAACGATGCGGCGGAGATTGCCGTCGGACATCTGGACGGCGCGGAATTTGAGCCGATGACGATTTCCCGCTTTGACCGCACAAGGGCATATCTTAAAATAGAGGACGGATGCGAAAATCACTGCTCGTACTGCGCAATTCCCGCGGCAAGAGGACGGGTGCGCTCAAAAAGCCAAGAGGACGTTCTCTCAGAGGTTAGGCGCCTTACAGAGAACGGCTGCCGCGAAATTGTCCTGACCGGCATTGAAACCGCTTCATACGGACGTGACCTTGAAAACTACGATCTTGCGTCTCTGCTTTCGGATGCCGACAGGGTAGACGGTGTAGGGCGCATACGCATAGGTTCTATTGACCCGTCCGTTATGCGGCGCGCTTTTGTTGATAAAATCGCATGCCTTAAGCATCTTACGCCGCATTTTCATCTGTCTATGCAGAGCGGAAGCGACCGTATTCTTGCCCTTATGAAGCGAAAATACAATACCTCTATGGCGTATGAAAATATTGAGTATCTCCGCTCAAAAATTCCCGGTGTGATGTTTACAACCGACATAATCGTAGGCTTCCCCGGAGAGACAGACAAGGATTTTGAGCAAACAATGGACTTTGCCGAGCGCGTGCGCTTTCTTGACATGCATGTTTTTGCATATTCAAGACGCGCGGGGACAGTAGCCGATAAAATGCCAGAACAGATACCCGATAGCATAAAGCGAGAGCGTTCGTCAAGACTGATTGCGCTCCAGAAGAAGATAAAGAATGAGGTGCTGTCGGAGTTTGCCGCAGAGTGCCCGGAAACAGAGGTGCTTTTTGAGTCCTATGAGGGAGGGCTTGCATACGGTCATACCGATTCATTTGTCGAGGTTGCGGTTCCGAGCGAAAGGGGACTTCACTCAGAGCTGCATCGGGTACGCATTGAGAGCGTTTCGGACGGTATCTGCGTCGGCAGACTTGAGGACAAGTAAAAGTTATACGGAGGGAAGGCTATGAAATATAAAAGCAGCTTTGACTATCCGCCGCGAAGCGGAAAAATCGTCGGGTTTGCATCTGCCTCGTCAGACTATCTTGAGCTTATCCGCAAAGATATCGGACTTTCAATGCCGCTTTCCGCGCTTTCGGCGCTTCAGAATTATGCGAGGCTCAATTTTATTTCCGACCCTTATGTGTCCGAACTTGTGTTTTTTGACATTCTGCGGGAAAATTCCGCGCCCGGGGAGGCGCTTCTCGCGGAATTTGAAACCGATGACTGGGAAACGGCGGAAACCTTTTCCGACCTTACGGAAAAACTGCATGCCCTGTACCCACGCGGCATAGGTGCTCTCCCTTTTTCAGTTCTTTTCTCGGCGGCAGAGGAGTATTTTTCCGCATGTCTGCCGTTCACGGAATCCAAAACGCGTATTTTATTTGACTGCGATTTCTGCCGTCCGACGCTTGCACGCGAATATATGTCAGATGCTCTGCATTTTTTGACCGACGACAGCGATTTTTCGTTTTATCTTGCACGCGAGAGCTTTGTAAGAGAAAAGAAACCGAAAAAGGAATGCTGCTATTATCTGATTTGCGGTGAGAACGGTAAATTCGCTTCCGAAACTGCGCTCGGCACTTTCGCCGCCGATCCCGAGCTTGCACAGACGGTATATTCCGCAAGGTATGCAGGAGACAGCGCGGTGAGCGCGATTCTTGCCGATTCGGAAAACGCGCTTATCGACCTTTCTTCTTTTGTACAAAGCAGTGAGGACATCTCCCGCATGGCGGAATTAGGCAGAGAAGGACTTATACTGACCGCATCGGCAGATTCCCAATGTCGTCTTTCGGATATTGCCGAAAAATACGGTCTTTTTGCATACCGCATCGGTGAAAAGCACCGAAAAGGCGGAATTGAGCTAAGAATGGCGGAGAGCCGTGTTTTTCGCGCGGATTTTCTGAGAAAATTTCTCGGAATGTCTGAATCCGAAGCCGTATCAATCCGGCTTTGTGCGAAAAAAGGCGAGGAAGCTGTTATACGCAAGCTCAAATGCGTGCCGAGCAGAAATGAAAATGTGATTTGCAATGCGGCGGTCAGCTGTCTTGGAAGTGATTTTGCCGTTTCGCCTTACAGTTGCGGTGAAGCGCTTGTAATCGACGCCGCATCGGAAGCGGTCGCGTCCGGAATCAAACCGCAGGACGCGCGCCCTTCATTTTGCGTTTTTGCTTCCGATGAAAATCGCGAGGAAACGCTTGCGTTTATTCTCGGTTTTTACCGTGCGAGAATTGAACTTTGCCTTGCGTCGTGCGGTGACAGGCTTATAACGGAAAGAGAAGGGCTTCAGAGGGCATACGCGGTGATGAATATGCCTTTACGCAGAAAAGTACCGGACAATGGGAAAATTTTCGCGGTTTCACCGAAACACGCTGACAGCCCGTCGGCAAAATACAGTGCCGTAAGGCGTGTGTTTGACTATATTTCCGCACTGCTTTCCGAGGACGAGAACTGCGCTGTATTTAGTGCGGGAGGAGAGAAAGCGGCTGAAAAATTTCTGCATGAGGCGTTTCCTTCGCACTGCTTTACGCTTTCGGGTAAATCATGTGAGACGCTGCCTCACGGTTCGTTTGTCGTTTTAACAGCCGGACAGTTATCTCCGTCGGACGGGGTAAATATAAGGCAGCTTGGTTTTGCCGATATTGTTCATGTGGAAAATGAATTTTAAAAACATGTGATTCTTTTGCAACATATACACATTCGGCTCAAAAAAAGCAATTTTTTTGCCCTGTTTTGGAAAAAAATCAGATTTTCTTAAAAAAACACTTGCATTTTTCCGAAAGGCATGGTATAATAACCGATGTCGTATCGTGAAATAATAACAATTTCAATATATGCCGCATGTAAAAGTGCATAGAGGAGGTGTCAGGTATGGCAAAATGCTGCATTTGCGGAAAGGGCGTTGTTTTCGGACATAACGTTTCCCATTCCAACCGTAAGACAAACAGAACATGGAAACCCAATATTCGTCGTGTAAAGGCTGTGGTAAACGGCACTCCCAAGACGGTAAACGTATGTTCTAACTGCCTGCGCTCGGGCAAGGTTACCCGCGCCTGAGGCAATTTGAATTATGGCATGGCGAAAAAGCCGCGAGCTTTGAGCCGTGCCATTTTTCTTTTGAAAAAAAGCTGAGCCGAAGTACCGTAAAGGTAGCTTCGGCTCAGCGCTTTTATGCTTCTTTTATTTATTCCCTCGGGATAACAAACGAATTGCTGTCCCTAAAGTCCGTTATGTCGGGATTGAAAACACTTGTCGTCATTGAATATGTCTGGTTTCCGTCTACAACCGTGTCGCAGTAGTAGATCATTCCGTAGTCGAGATAATAATAGTAGCGCTCCGTGACGTCTGTGTTTCTGTAATTCAGTATCAGCATCAGCATGTTAAGGTCTGACGAACGGTAAAATGAATAGGTGCATTTTGAGAGGCGCGAGCTTCCGCTTGTGTCATTCCGGTATTCGTCGGCAAGCGCCGTGATGTCGGCGTGGCGCGGCAATCCCGCAAGGGCTTCAGGGGTGTTTTTTTCATCGGCTGTGAGCACCGCGCTTTTGCCCGTGATTTCATTGCGGATAAATACCTGAACTCCGTCGCATATCAGCGTTTCCTTGAGCCGATCGCCCTCGTATGTGCGGATGTTCCAGCATTTGCCGTCGCGCAGAATGTGCTTTGTCAGCTTGACTGCGTTCTCCGACGTGCCGCGTGAAACGGTACACTCCTGATAATAGGTTTCCCTTATCTCATACTGCGAAAACATTTCCTCTGTGGAAATACCGGGAAGAGAAATGTCTTCAAAGACTGCGTTCTCGGCGGCGCTGTCAAGAATGTCTGTCAGGTTGTTTACGGTTTCCTCCGGCTTTTTGCTGTCGTTTCCGTCTTTCCTGTCAAGAAAAAAGGAAATTCCGAAGATCAGGAGAACAACCAGGGCAACGCTGAAAGTCAGAAGCAGTACCTTCAGAACAGAATATGATTCGTTTTTTCGTCCGTTCTCCATTTATCCTCCTTTTTTCTTTTGCGTCAGTCTGTGTTTTCGCTTGTGTCCTGCGAGGCGTCTGCGCCGTGCGCGAGGTCTTTTACCTGATTTGATATATCTTTTTCCGCCGCAATGAAGATGCCCGTTTCCTTTGCGTCCACTTCGTCAAACATGCCGGTGTAGGCGCGGGTGGACGGATTTTTATATATATGCGAGCTGATTATGAAAAGGGCAAAGCCGGATATCGAAATAAGAGCGGCGGGAACATAGTACTGTAAGGTAAGAAGCACGGCGGCAATGCCGAGCAGTCCGCATATCGAATAAAGAATCATGACGGATTTTTTCTGACCGAAGCCCATGTCGATAAGCCTGTGATGGATATGTCCGCGGTCGGCACTGAAGGGATTTTTTCCGTGTATAATCCTTCGTATGATGGCAAAACCGGTGTCAAACAGGGGAAGTCCGAAAATCGAGAGCGGAATCAGAAATGATAGCACCGTATGGGTTTTAAATACGCCCTGAACAGAGATTAGCGCCAGAAGATATCCGAGCACCTGAGAACCGGTGTCGCCCATGAAAATCTTTGCGGGATGAATGTTGAAGGGCATAAATCCGACGCACGCGCCGATAAGAATGGCGGTGATAAGGGCGGACCTGTAATCTCCGAGAACTATCATGACGATAAAAAGGGAAATCGAACAAATGGCGGATACTCCGCACGCCAGACCGTCGAGCCCGTCTATCAGATTCATTGAGTTTGTGAGTCCCACAATCCAGATTACGGTAATCAGAACCGACCATTTTCCCAGCAGCAGTGTGTCGTCACCGAGCGTAATGAATCTGATTGAAACCCCTTCAAGCACGGCAAAAACCGCAACTGCAATCTGTACCGCCAGCTTGCAGACAGGCTTTAGATTGAAAATGTCGTCGAGCACTCCCATCACCGTGAGAATAAGCGCGCCGAACAGCATTACCGCGTGGAATCTTGTCAGCTCACAGAAAGAGAGCACGGTGAGCGCAAAGCCTATGAAAATTGCGAGACCGCCGATTCGGGGAATCGGTACACGGTGCATTCGCCTGTCGTCTTTCGGAATGTCAACAGCACCTATTTTGAACGCAAGAACTCTGACAAGAGGGGTTGCAACAAACGAAAGCAGAGCGGCGCAGAGTACCGCCGTTATGCCTATTATAAGAGAAATACGCATATTTTAACTCCATACCGCACACGGCGGGTTTTTCCTTGCTTATATTACGAATCCAACCTTGCGCTTTACCTTTGAAAGCGTTTTTTCCGCGTAATATGAGGCGGCGTCGGCACCGTTTTTCATAACGCCCTCAAGATATGCCTTGTCCGCAAGAAGCTCACGGAATTTGCTCTGCACGGGGGCGAGCGCGTCGGCGCATGTTTCTCCGACGGCAAGCTTGAAATCTCCGTACCCGCGTCCCGCAAATTCCTTTTCGATTTCGGCAAGGCTCTTGCCCGTAAAGCATGAGTATATGGACATGAGGTTGTTTATTCCGTCCTTGCCGTCTGCATACCGCACCTCGGTTTCAGAGTCTGTGACAGCGCGCTTAAATTTGCGGATTATGGTGTCCCTGTCGTCAAGGATATATACAACGGCGTTTGTGTTCTCATCTGACTTGCTCATTTTCTTTGTCGGGTCTGCAAGCGACATTATTTTCATGCCGCTTTTCGATATGACAGGTTCGGGAATGGTAAAGGTATCGGAATATACCTGGTTGAATCTTCCTGCAATGTTGCGGGCAAGCTCGACATGCTGTTTCTGGTCGATTCCGACGGGAACAACGTCTGTCTGGTAGAGCAGAATATCCGCCGCCATGAGAGTGGGATATGTGAAAAGTCCGGCGTTTATGTTGTCCGCGTGCTTTGCGCTCTTGTCCTTGAATTGAGTCATGCGCGAAAGCTCGCCGAACATAGTATAGCAGTTGAGAATCCAGGCAAGCTCGGCGTGCTGGTGCACATGCGACTGAACATAGAGCGTATTTTTCTCGGGGTCAAGACCGCAGGCGATATAAAGTGCCAGCGTTTCATATGTTCTGCGCCGCAGTTCCGACGGCACCTGGCGAACGGTGATTGCGTGCATATCGACAACGCAGTAAAATGTCTGATATTCTTAAAGCCGGATCGAAAATGCTTGCCTGTGCAC
>JBJFAQ010000227.1:0-12536 GCA_051887995.1 Eubacteriales bacterium | reverse complement strand
AATCAAAGCTCCTGTTGAACAAATATCGGGTCTGTCTGAACATTTTCAGAATTATCATTATATATTCTAACATATCAAACCGCAAAATGCAACAGTTTTATGAATCTTTTTTCTTTTTTTGCAGTCCCGATATGCAAAGAAGCTAAAATTTTCCGGCATCAGAATTTTTTTCCTTGGCGACAGATAGCTTGACATACGTAAAATTTTGTGTTATTATTAGTTATAAAATCCGAAAATGGCAAAAAACGTGCGATGATTCGGACAACAATTTGCCTGAAACGGAACTTTTTCTCGTAAACCGCGTCACATTACGTGACAAAGAAAAAAACAGGAGGGATTTTCTATGAAAAAACTCATCAGAGGAGCATTTGCGGTTGTTCTTTCGCTCGCAATGCTCGTGTCCGGCGTTCTGTGTGCGTCAGCTGCAACAAAGACCTACACCGACGTCAAATCATCGGACTGGTTTGCGGAATACGTAAACTATATGTCTGACAAGGGCATTATCAACGGCTACACAAACAATACGTTTCGCCCGAATAATGAGGTAAAACGTTCGGAATTTATTAAAATGATGGTGGAGACTTTCGGACTTGACGCCGAAATCGGCATCAGCTATACCGATGTTTCCTCCGGAGACTGGTACTATTCATACTACCGCAAGGCTGCGGCACAGGGCTTTACGACAGAGGTTTTCCAGAGCAGCAAAACGATGCTTCCGGAACAGCCGCTTCAGCGCCAGGAGGCTGCCGCGCTTCTCATGGCATACCTCAACTATCCGGCAGATGAAAAGGCTTCCTCCTCCTCTTTCTCCGATTATTCTTCAATTAAGAGCGATTACAGAGATTGGGTTCTTCAGGCAGTTTATGCCGGAATTATCGACGGCTTCACCGACAATACTTTCCGCCCGACTGCAACGCTTACACGTGCTCAGGCCGCAAAGATTCTTGCGGCTGCGGCAGGTACGATTGCAGACGGAACGACGGTAAAAGACCTTGAGAGCTTCAGCAAGAATCTCACGGTAACCGATGTCGGAACGGTACAGGGACTTACCATCAAGGGAGACGTTATTATCAGCGAGGGAATCACTTCCGGCTCTGTTAATTTCGTAGGCTGCACCGTCAAGGGCAAGGTATATAACAGAAGCAGCGCAAGCGTTATCTTCAACGACTGCACTCTCGGAGTTCTTAACGTAGACGCGCTCGGCGCAAGCGTTACGATGAAGTCTGACGCTGTTGCAGACACGGTAAACATTAATGAGTACGCAACCGTTACTCTGAGTTCTGCCGATATTTACTCCATGAATGTCGGTGAGAACGCAAAGCAGTCCTCGGTTACCGGAACAGGTACGATTAAGACGCTCAGCGTTAAAGCTGACGGCTTTAAGTCTGCTGTTACGCCCACAAAGATAACTGTTGCCGACAATATTTCCGCAACCATCGGAAATGTTTCTTACCGCGGCGGATTTGTAGGCTCCCCCAGAACCATGTGGCTCAGCGGAAAAGAGTTCCTCAACTATGAGACATATTCCGCGGGAAAAATCCGTTATTATTTCACAACCACCGCAACCGCGCCGTCCTCCACAACTTTCTCGTCTCTCTATTCCGCCGCTGCATATAAGGACGAATTTGCAGTTGCAAAGGGAGATGCCGCAAAGGAAAACACCGGAGGCGCAAGCATTCCCGTTGCAAGCTATCCGTATCTTGTAGTTGCCCTTGTTGACGGCACGACGGTCAACACACCTGTTGTTATCGACCGTGCAAAGATGCAGGAAGCCTTCTCGACGAAGCCTACGCTTTCTCTCTCAGGCTCAAATGAAGTTCTGAAGTTTGCCGCAAAATACAGCGGAAACCTTTACTACTATTACACTCAGGATTCCGTCGTTCCGGCAACCTATGCCGAGGCAAAGGCGGCATATGACGACGCCGCGCTGAGCGGAACCTTCTCCGTGACAACCACGGCGACAACCACAAAGACTCTGTATGAGATTACATATGTTGATGAGTATGATTATTGCGTCATATTCTTCCGCGGCACGGACAGCGAGGAATACACTCCCGTTATCGTTGAGAGAAGCGAGACAGCAAACGGCTTCAAGAACGATCCCGAATGGGTTTATTCCGATGCGGACAGCACATACAAGCTGACGTTTGCCCTCTCAAAGGCGGGACAGATAAAGTATATCTATACCGATCTTTCCTCCAATTTCACAATGGCTACCTTCGAGGCAGAGTACAAGCGCCTTGAAGCCGCTAATAAGACCGGCTATTACGGTACGACAGGTACTCTTAAAACCACCGATAATGAATATAAGCTCGGCAGTTCAAAATACGGCGAATATCTTGTTGCCATGTTCGTTGAATCGACCGGCACAAAGCATACACCGGTCAAGCTCACTGTAAAGATGTCCGGAAACGGCTTTACGGTTGCACCCGTTGTATATGCAAATTCCGCGACGGGCAGCGAATTTTTCTGCTTCACACCTGCAAAGAGCGGTACTGTCAGATATATTCATCTGACAAAGAATCAGGCCTTCACGGTTGAGAGCTTTTCACAGGCGTTTGCAACGGCAGCCTCCGAATATACAGGCACAATTTCATGCGACGCAGGTAGTGCAAACAACTCAAAGAAGTCGATTGTAAAGAATTATCCTTACGTTGCATTCATGCTTGTTTCAAATGAGGGCAAAGCATACAATCCTGTTGTTGTTCAGAAAAAGACCGGAAGCAACGGATTTAATTCAACACCCGTTATCACCACGGTTTCCGATGTGACCGGCGGCGGATTTGCAACCACCATCACGGCGGACGCACTGAACGAGCTGCAGCTTGAATATTTCGGTGAAAACGACCTTACTATCGTAAACGATATTACGGGCGAGAATTTCGACCGTTGGGGCGGTAACCTTATAAAGACTACCGAGACACACAGCGTTGCAGAATTTAAGAAGGGCGTTGCTCTTGATGATATGGGCGATTACAAGTATATTGTAATCCGCGCAAAGCTCGTCCTCCAGTCCGGCGAATTTAAATTCACCCCTGTTGTCGTAACAAACAACATTGTAAACTACGGTGTTAAGGTTTCTCATTTGACGGCGGAAGACGGAATTGTCAAGGTACATATGGCTTTGCCTCACGGCACTGTGACCGGAACGCTCAGATTCTGCTTTGCAGACTCCATTCCGAAGACGGCTGCGGAATTTAATTCTCTTTACAGCAAGACAGCCTCCGCGGCAACCGGCTCTACTGAAATAACGCTTCCCGGCAAGACTGAATTTGTCTCATGCCGTCTTACCGACATTGTCGATTACAAGTACTTCGTATATCTCTTCAACGACGGAACGGGAGTATATTCTCCGAACTACTGCGTAAATCTCGAAGATTCAATTCTTCAGGCACTGGATTCCGTAGGCGTTCTGGATAACAAGCTCGTATTTTCTTCGACGATAAATAACTATAAGATTGCATGGTTCTATTCAAGCACGGAGATAAAGGATATCACGACAGCAACCTTTAAGACAAAGTACAATTCTTCTCTCTCAAGCTACAAGGGAACTACCGGCGTAAATGAAGAATACGAATTTACAAAGTCCACAATCAATGCTCCGAATCAGGACAAAAACAAAGTATATCTCTACTTTGCCGTAATTGATTCGCTCGGCAATTATTATAAGCCGATTTGCGTTGAGCTTCCCAAAGCATGATCTGAAAACAAAATTGCCTGCCGGCGCAAATGCGCCGGCAGGCTTCATCTTTATTTGCAAATCATGAGAAAATGCTTTGAATCGAGAGGCTCGTTTCCGCTGAAGGACGGCATATTGTTCGCCTCGGCGAGTGTGCGCAGAGGAACGCGGAATTTTTTCGCGGCGTCCCATAGTGTTTCGCCCTTTTGCGGATAATAAACGGTTATTCCGGCGGGTACGGAGCTGATTTTTTCGCTCACCGAGACGTTTTTCACAATCGGAAGCGGGCAAACGGACGTAATGCAGTAGGAAACCGAGAGGTCGATGTCAAAAAAGGCGTTTTCGCCGTCGATGCGACAGCGGCAGTCGGTTACAGTCGGCACAGCTGAAAAATTCAGCTCTCCGCAGACTTTTCCGGCGGCAAGCTCGCTGTCAAAAGTAAAGGGAAGGCTCAGCTCGCCTGAGGAATATTCTCCGCCGCTTTCGGAAAGCGCCCAGATTTTGCAGTTTCCACCGATTAAAACGCTGTTTTTGTCGGTTTTTATAGCTTCTGCTTTTGCTGTGGCGGAGCAGTCAAGAACATTGCTTTCCGAGGACATTGAAAGGTCGGCAAGAGGGGCGGAGAGCGTTATCGTGCGCGTGTCCGAGCCGCATTTCTCGGCTTTTTCATGGCGGAACATACGCCGCTCGGTGTCAGATGCGGCGCTTGCCGTGAAAACATCCTCCGTCACGGTAACGCTTCGGTTTATCGCTGTGTCGGCTTCGAGAATAAGCTCGGCGTCGACAACCAGCTTTCCGTCCTCGACCTGAGCGGATATTTCTCCGCATATGCCCCTTACACTGCAATCCGCCTGAAGTCCGCCGTCAAGCTCCGGCGCTTCAAGTGACTGCGAAAAAGGGACTTTTTTTGTGTCGGAAATTATGCTTTGACTGTCCTTGTTTTCATAAAGAACATGAAAAACAATATCTCCGCGGCAGTTTATCATGCCGTTTTCCGCAGAGCTCTCGCTGATGCCGACGGACGCGCCGCACCTTATGGGTCTTATGCTTTCCGCATTTCCCGAAACGGGAATTTCCTCGCTTGTTTCAAATATCTCGCTTATGTGGCGGTGAATGTCCGAACACAGAATTTTTTCGCAGAGCTTTTCCGCATCGGGTATGCCGGAAATCCCGCTTATCCGAAGTTCCTCTCTGCCGTATGCCCTCACGTCCGAGTGCAGTCTGCATTTCACTCCGACCTTGCGCGGCGCAAGTACGCGGCAGTAAAGCGAATCGACAAAAATGTCGGCAGATGCGTCGATTCCTTCATCCCAGTCCATGTACTCCGGCATTTCAAGCTGAACGTCAAAGCTGAAGTCGGTTCCGAGCGGAGCTGAGGCAATTCCTCCGTCCCCCGAAACATAGAGCAGTTCGTAGTCCACGCGCCCCGAAAACTCGACGTTGTTTCCGCTTATGTAGCGCGAGACAGGGGAGACCGACGGCGTTATTTTAAGCAGCTTTCGTATTTCGGGCAGATAGTCGGGAAGGGTAAAATCAGATGACAGCTCGGTTGAAACATCTTTTCTCTGAAAATTGACGCGTGCGCTTTCGTTTTCCGGTATAAGCATAAATTCAATCGTTTTATCTCTTTTGTCAGTGCTTCGGTTATCCATTGATTTTCCTCCTGCATTGTTTGTTTTTCAGTTAAATCTATGCGATTTTTTTTGAATCTATGTCAAAAAAAAAACTTTTGCGGTTGCTTTTTCTGAATATGTGTGATATACTGTATACACTGCTGTTTATGCATGGAGGAAGACTATGATAATCGCATCGATTGACAAGAACTTTGCATCGGAATCCGAATTCGGCAAAAAAGATGTAGTATGGCTTGATGTATCAGACGAGCCGTTTGAAATATACGGTCTTTACGATCCAAAAAATAATTTGCCGTATATAAGAATGCCTCGTGAAGTCGCAAAAAGCGTAAATGAAAATGTTGGAAATCTGAATGCTCACACTGCTGGAGGCAGAGTTCGCTTTTCCACCGATTCTCCGTACATAGCTATACGAGTGGAAGCATCGCACTCGGAGCTCCCCGCACATATGACTTTTATCCTCAGATGCGGATTTGATTTATATTCAAATCAGGACGGCTTTTCCTCATATGTAAAAACCTTTATCCCTCCAATGCAGTTTGAAGGCAGCTATACTGCTTGCAACGATTCGTATACAAACGGAAAAATGACTGAGTTTACGCTCAATTTTCCGCTCTACGGCGGCGTAAAAAAACTTTATATAGGCGTAAAGGAAGGTTCAAGAGTAGGAAAAGGGGCAAAGTATCGCAATGCCAAGCCGGTAGTGTTTTACGGCTCATCAATTACTCAGGGCGGGTGTGCATCTCGCCCGGGAATGAGCTATGAAGCGCTTATATCGCAGAGATATAATCTCGACTATATAAATATGGGTTTTGCGGGAAACTGCAAAGCGGAGATCGAGATGGCAAACTATCTGCGCGGGCTTGATGCGAGTGTTTTTGTTTGCGATTACGACCATAACGCGCCGAATCTCGAATATTATGAGCAGACTCATGCCCGTTTCTATCGCCTGTACCGTGAAAAGCAACCCGACACGCCGTATGTGATCGTGACAAGACCGAGCCACTTCTATTACAACAGAAGTGCTTGCGTGGCTCGGCTTGATATTGCATACAGAACATACTCCGAAGCCGTTAAAGCGGGGGACAAGAATGTTTATTTTGTTGACGGAATGCATCTTTTTGACGGAGACGGATACGACAACTGCACGGTAGACGGTGTTCATCCGAATGACCTCGGTCATTACCGCATGTCCGAGCTTATCGGCGATGCAGTTATTGAAATATTAAAGCATGGCTAAATAAAAAAAGTACAGAGGGGACAAATTGAAGCATTTTTTTCTAATCAATCCCGCCGCCGGAAAAGGAGAGGCGCAAAAATATCTGGAAAAGCAGATATCGGATGCCGCGGATAAAATCGGAATTGAATATGAGATTCATGTGACAACGGAAGTCGGAGACGCGGAAAACGTTGTGCGCAAGGTTTGTGAGCGTGAAGGCGGCAATGAGCCGATTCGCTTTTACGCCTGCGGCGGCGACGGTACGCTGAATGAGGTTGCGAACGGCACGGTCGGCTTCCCGTTTGCAGAGATTGCCGTGATACCGGTCGGCACAGGGAACGATTTCTGCAAGAACTTTTCAAATATCGAGGCTTTTTCCGACATAGGAGCGCAGATACGCGGCAAATCAATAGAAATCGACGCGCTTATGTATAACGGACGGGTTTGTGTGAACGTAATGAACATGGGATTTGACTGCTCTGTTGTCGAAACTGTCGCAAAAATAAAAAGGTACTCATGGATATCGTCCGGGTTTGCATACATAGCCGGAGTGATACATGAGCTTATAAGGATGCCGAGCGTCAAGATAAGCAAGATGTTTATTGACGGAGAACCGGTTGATGGGGAAAAATTCCTGCTTTGCATGATGGCAAACGGCGGTTTTTACGGCGGCGGTTTTCACTCCGCTCCGCTTGCCTATATCGACGACGCGACAATTGATCTGTGCCTCGTGAAGCCGCTTTCAAGGCTCAGCTTTATAAGCCTTGTAGGCGGGTATCAGAAAGGGACGTTTCTCGAAGACAAGCGCACAATGAAAAAGATGTTTTATCACAAATGCAGGCGTGTGGACATAAACTTTGAGAGCAGTCAAAGCGTTTGCTTTGACGGGGAGATAAAAAGTTGCACTGAGCTTCATGTGGAAGTTGTGCCGAAGCTCCTGCGATTTTCTGTGCCGCTCGGCTCTGCATACAATTCATTTAATGAAAAAAAGAAGGAGCAGGACTATAGAGCAGCGCTTCGGACGGAATCGGCAAATTTATGAAAAAAATAGTTGTTTTTTCGGATTCACACGGACGCGCAGACCTCGTGCGCCGTGCGGCGGAGCTTCACCGTGACGCCGATGCTTTCTTTCATCTCGGCGATGGCACCGCAGACCTTGAAGGCATAAAAATGCCGGATATTCCGATTTGTGCGGTGAAAGGAAACGGAGAAGAATGGTTTTCATTCTCCGCTGACGGGATTCCGACCGAGCGAATGGAAGAAGCTGAGGAAATACGCATGCTCCTTGTGCACGGTCACAGGCTCGGAGTCAAATCCGGATATGAAAGAGCGGCGCGCTATGCCGCGGATAAGGGGGCAGACATTCTGCTTTTCGGGCATACACATATTCCGCATGAGGAATATATACCGGAGGGAGAGCTTGTCGGCAGCTCCTGCCTTAGACACGGAATTTATCTTTTCAATCCTGGCAGCATAGGAGCTTCTTCATACGGCATTATAACCATAGCAAACGGGAACATCCTTCTGAGTCACGGGAGAGTATAAACACCGTGCCTGAATCCGGTTGGTGTAAAAAAGAAAAGTGCCGCGGACAAAGTCCGCAGCACTGTCTTGTTTAAAATGTCTTTTATACTGTTTCGGCAGCGTCCGCCGTCTCATCGGCAACGGCAGGAGCGGCTTCCGCCTCCGCCAGCGCTTTTTCATATGCTGCGATTACGGCGCTTTCCAGAGCTCCTCTGAACTGCGCATTTATCGGATGAACGATATCGCGGTATGTTTCATCTGGATTTTTGCGGCTCGGCATGACAATAAAGAGCTTCTCCCTTGCGTTGATGACCTTTATGTCGTGAACGGCAAGCTGGTTATCGAACGTAACGGAAACAATTGCTTTCATTGGGCCTTCGTCGAACAGTTTTCTGACTTTTACATCGGTGATTTCCATTTTGTGACCATGCCTTTCTAATGTCGCCTGCGCTGAGTTTTGCGCAGATGCGGTCTGAAAATTGTGGATTCCGCCGCCGTGCGGCGTTGTTTTCAGATTTTTCCTTGCTTTTTCGGTTAAAACCATTTACACTGTTAGTATACAATTTGTTTTTGACGCTTATTCAAGCGAATGAGCATCTTTTTGTGAATTTTTGTGTTTTTTTAATCATGGTTTTGTGAACATCACGAAAAGTGCATTTTGAAAAAATTAAACAAAGAAGGCTTATTTATGTCAGTTGTTAACACACATCTCGGAGCTGAAGCAATCGGCAATGCTCTGGCAGAGTGCAAGAGTGTTTTTTTTATCGGCGCGGGCGGAATAAATATGTCCTCGCTTGCCATTATAACAAAGCGGCGCGGCTATCGCGTCGGCGGTTCGGACAGAACAAGAACAGAGCTTACCGAGCGGCTTGAGGCGTGCGGAATAGAGATGCACTACGCGCATGACGAGTCAAACCTTGACGGCTATGATGCGGTGGTATATACCGTTGCGATTTCTCCCGACAATCCTGAGTATGTAAGGGCAGGGCGGGAAGGACTTTTATGTGTTTCACGCGCCGATTATCTCGGCTACATAATGACGGGATACAAAAACAGAATAGGCGTATGCGGTATGCACGGGAAGAGCACCTGCACTTCCATGTGCGCACAGGTGTTTATGGACGCCGATACAGACCCCACGGTACTTTCGGGAGCCGAGCTTTCTTCGATGAACGGCGCTTTCCGTATAGGCGGCGAAAATTATTTTATTTTTGAAGCCTGCGAATACATGGATTCTTTCCTTGATTTCAACCCGACGATAGCTGTTATTCTCAATATTGAGATGGATCACGTGGATTATTTTCACAGCATGGAGCAGATACGGCGTTCGTTTGCCGCTTTTGCCGCGCTTACCGGAAAGAACGGCTATGCGGTTGCAAACGCCGATTCCGAGAACGTAAGACTTGCGCTCGGCGGCTACGAGGGAAAAATAATCACCTTCGGGGTTGCAAATGACGCGGATTTCCGTGCTGTAAATCTGCATTACCGCAAGGGAAAACCGGATTTTGACATTCTTTATAAAGGAAACCCATTCTGCCATGTAACTCTTTGCGTTACAGGTGAGCACAACGTATATAATGCGCTCGCCGCGTGCGCCTCGGCTTTTCTCTGTGGCATCGCACCTCAGAAAATCTCAGAGGGACTTGAAAACTTTCACGGTGCAAAGCGCCGTATGGAAATGAAAGGCACTCTTAACGGAGCGGACGTGTACGACGATTACGGTCATCATCCGACAGAGGTTAAAACGACGCTTGACGGCGTTGCCAGAATGGGGTATAAAAATCTGTGGTGCGTTTTTCAGTCTCATACGTATTCGAGAACCGCGGAGCTCTTCGGGGATTTCGTAAAAGCCTTTGAGAGCGCGGATAATGTGATTTTTGCCGATATTTACGCGGCAAGAGAGACCGACACTCTCGGCATGAGCGGCAGTCGTCTTGCCGAAGCTGTCGGCAAAAAGGCGGCATACCTCGGCGGAAACCAAGAAATTGCGGACTATCTTAATAAAAACGTACAAAGCGGCGATGTGCTGGTTATAATGGGCGCGGGAGATATTTACAAAATATTCGACCTGCTCAATATAGAGGAGAGTGAAGCAAAAAATGACAAGTAAAATCCGCGATGAGAGCCTTGATCAGCTTTTTCGAGGAATACTGACGCTTGAGAATGTCGAAGAATGTTATGCTTTCTTCGGAGACCTTTGCACAATTCCCGAATTGAAGGAAATGTCGAGAAGAATGCAGGCGGCAAAAATGCTTCGGGAAAACCGGGTATATTCCGATATCGCCGCCATTACGGGACTTAGCACAGCGACGATAAGCCGTGTGAACAGGGCGCTGAAATATGGAAATGACGGCTACAAGACCGTGCTTGACCGTATGGAGACCGAAAGCGATGACTGAAGGATACGATGTAATTGCCGGCGTGTATGACAAGCTCAATGAGGAGATAGACTATAAGAAATGGGCGGATTTTATCGAAAAGGTCTTTGAACGTTATCTGCCCGAAAAGCCGGAGCTTGTGCTTGACCTTGCCTGCGGGACCGGAAGAATGACGGCGGAGCTTGCCATGCGCGGATATGATATGATAGGTGTTGACGGCTCGGCAGAGATGCTTTCGGCCGCAAGCGACAGGGCATACGTCGATTTCGGCACGGAAAACGAAAAAAGACTGCCGATACTGTACCTTCTTCAGGATATGCGCGAGTTTGAGCTTTACGGAACGGTCGGCGCTGTCGTTTGCTGCCTTGACAGCATAAACTATCTTGTGGGAGAGGGCGACCTTGAAAAGTGCTTTGCCGCCGTACACAATTATCTTGACCCTGACGGAATTTTTCTGTTTGATGTCAACTCTCCGTATAAATTCAAGGAAATTTACGGCGATAACGCGTATATACTTGAGAGTGAGACAGACGGGAAAAGCGTTTATTGCGGCTGGCAGAACTGCTTTGACGAAAAAAGCGGCATATGCGACTTTTATCTAACCCTTTTTTCGGAGCAAGGCGATGGAAATTATGAGCGCAGTGAAGAACATCAGCGCGAGAGATGCTATTCCGAGAATGAACTTAAAAGCGCGCTGATAAAATGCGGCTTCGAGTGGCTCGGAACGTTCTCGGACTACGAATTTGCTCCGATTTCGGCTAAAAGCGAACGGTATTACATTGCCGCAAGGGCAAAAAAACCTTGAAAACCCGGTTGTTTACGCGCGGTGAGGGGAATTTTAAAGTCTTTGCAGGGGGAACACGAAAATGAAGGAAAAATCAACGATTCTGCGTGCCATGACAAAGGATGGCAGCGCGAGAATCCATGTTATCAATTCTAAAGCTATTGTAAATGAAGCAATCAGGCTTTTCGGCACTGCCCCGACGGCAACGGCGGCGCTTGGCAGACTTCTTACGGGCACATCACTTATGGGATGTATGCTCGGAAATAAGGACGATTCGGTTTCCGTTACCGTAAACGGCGACGGACCTGCCGGAAAGCTGATAGGTGTCAGTGATTATTACGGAAATGTGCGCGGTTACATTCAGAATCCTCAGACCGACGTTCCGAGAAAGCCGAACGGCAAGCTGGACGTCGGCGCGGCAGTCGGCAGGGGTATGATTTATATTGTCCGTGATACGGGGGGCGATGAACCCTATATCGGCTCAACCGAGCTTGTCAGCGGTGAGATAGCGGAGGATATTGCCGCATATTACGCAAAAAGCGAGCAGATACCGACGGTTCTTGCCCTGGGTGTGCTTGTCGATAAAGACCTCAGCTGTAAAGCGGCGGGCGGAGTTCTCATACAGCTTTTGCCTTTTGCCGACCCAAAAACGGTGGATCTTATTGAGCGCAACGCGGCGCAACTCGGAAACGTTTCCTCACTTTTTGACAGCGGTATGTCAAACAGTGAAATAGCCGGGCTTGCCATGAAGGATATTTCGTTTGACCTTTTTGACGAGATAGAGGTTGAATACCGCTGTACATGTAGCCGTGAACGTATGAAAAGAGCGCTCCTTTCCATCAAAAAAGACGATGTTTATTCAATGCTGAAGGAACAGGTCGAGGAGGGAAAGCCTGAGGAGCTTGATTTTTACTGCCAATTCTGCGGAAAGCATCACATTTTCACAAAAAAGGAAATTGATACACTTTTTTCCGCACCTGACGGCGAATAAAAAAGACAAAAAATAGAAAAAAAGTATTGACAAAAAATATTTTAAGTGATATAATAGTTACCGTTGTCACGAAAAAAGTGCGGCGGTTTCGGGAGCATAGCTCAGTTGGGAGAGCATCTGCCCTACAAGCAGAGGGTCATAGGTTCGAGCCCTATTGTTCCCACCAAATCCTTTTCTGTGGCGGAAAAGGATTTTGGCCCGGTAGTTCAGTTGGTTAGAACGCTAGCCTGTCACGCTAGAGGTCAGGGGTTCGAGTCCCCTTCGGGTCGCCATTTGCCTCTGTAGCTCAGTTGGTAGAGCAGGGGACTGAAAATCCCCGTGTCGTTG
>JBJFAQ010000226.1:0-2773 GCA_051887995.1 Eubacteriales bacterium | reverse complement strand
GGGAATCGTAATCATTACGGCAAGCGGAAGCGGTATTCCGTTCATCGTAAGAAATTCAAGCGTATTATCAAGCATTGCGGAGTCCGAACCGGAGGCGTTGATGACAGGAAGCACCTTGTCCATGTCCTCCTGCATACAGCCCGACTGCATCGTTTCCTCGCGCGCGAGCATACGGTCGGCATTTCCGCGTATTGTGTTGATTTCTCCGTTGTGAAGAATCAGGCGGTTGGGATGCGCACGTTCCCAGCTCGGCATGGTATTGGTCGAAAAACGGGAATGAACCATTGCAATGGCGCTCTTATAGGACGTGTCCTGAAGGTCTGTATAAAAGCGGCGAAGCTGGGCGACAAGGAACATTCCTTTATATACTATCGTGCGCGACGAAAAAGAGCAGACATATGTATTGTCATTGCTCTGCTCGAACACACGGCGTATAATATAAAGCTTTCGGTCGAAGTCAAGCCCTCTGTTTACTCTTTCCGGGCGCTTTACAAAGCACTGCATAATATACGGCATCGAGTTCCTGGCGGTTTCCCCAAGAACGCTGCTGTCGGTCGGCACTTCACGCCATGCGATAAATTCAACGCCCTCTTTTCCGCATATGACCTCGAACATTTTCTGAGCCTGTCTGCGTCTTACGGGATTCTGCGGGAAGAAAAACATGCCTACGCCGTAATCTCCGGCGTTTCCGATGTCAAGTCCCAGCTTTCCGAAGAAAGAGTGCGATATCTGCACAAGTATTCCCACGCCGTCTCCGGTTTTTCCTGTCGCGTCCTTGCCTGCACGGTGCTCTAACTTTTCAACGATTGACAAGGCGTCATCCACAATGGAATATGACGCCTTTCCGTCTATGCTGACAACCGCGCCTATACCGCAGGCGTCATGTTCAAATGCTTCACTATATAAGGTTTTCTGTTCCGCTTTGTTCATATTTCTTCCCTTTCATCAAACTCCGCTGTCGCCGTAGTTAGAAAGAACCCTTGCGGAGGGATCATTGACGTTACAGCCCTTCCAGAGTTTGTTCGGCATCCAGAAATCAACTATCATGTGAGCCTGACCGGGGTAAAATTCTTCAAAAAGCTCTCTGTAAAGAAGAGATTCTTTCGTAAACGGCTTTGCAAAGGAATACTTTGCGCTTCTCCGCTCAAACTCCTCATCTGTATACTTCTTTTCGGCAAACGCCTTCAAGTCGTCCACCATAGAATGACCTACCGCATCGCTGAAAGCGGCTTTTTCACGCATAAGAATATCCTGCGGAAGGAAATCTCCCTCAAAGGCATGGCGAAGCAGATATTTACCCTTGCCATAGCGGTTCAGCTTCATTTCGGGGTCAAGACTCATGACATATTCAACAAAATCAAGGTCTCCGAACGGAACACGCGCTTCAAGCGAATTTACCGAGATGCAGCGATCTGCACGAAGAACATCATACATATAAAGCTCTCTTATGCGCTTTTCCGCTTCCTTTTGAAATTCCTCTGCGGACGGGGCAAAATCAGTGTACTTATAGCCAAACAGCTCGTCTGAGATTTCGCCCGTAAGCAATACGCGAATATCGGTGTTTTCATGAATGTATTTGCAGACGAGATACATTCCGATTGACGCGCGTATCGTAGTGATATCGTAAGTTCCGAGCAGCTCCACAACGTGTGGAAGTGCCTCAAGAACGTCTTTTTCCGTAATTATTACTTCAGTATGATCCGAACCGATATAATCCGCAACCTGTTTTGCGTATTTAAGGTCGATTGCGTCTGTGCTCATACCGATGGCAAAGGTCTTTATCGGCTTATCCGAGAGCTTTGCCGCAACGGAGCATACAAGAGACGAGTCAAGTCCTCCGGAAAGCAGAAAACCTACGGGAGCGTCGGAATCAAGGCGCTTTTCAATTCCCGCAATCAGCTTTTCACGAATATTCCTGCATGCTGTTTCAAGGTCTGTTTTTATAACCTTGTCAACGCGGCTCATGTCGCGATAGCAGACAAATTTTCCGTCTTTATAATAGTGTCCGGGAGGAAAAGGAAAAATTTCCCCTGCAAGTCCCACAAGGTTCTTTGCCTCGCTTGCAAAAAGAATCGCTCCGTCCTCCGCATAGCCGTAAAAAAGCGGTCTTATGCCTATCGGGTCACGCGCAGCTATATATTCATTTGTTTTTCCGTCGTAAATTATAAGTGCAAATTCAGCGTCGAGCTTCGAGAACATTTCGACGCCGTATTCTTTATAAAGCGGAAGCAACAGCTCGCAGTCCGAGTCGCTTCCGAATGTATATCCCTTTGCTTCAAGCTCCTTTTTAAGCGCTCTGAAGCCGTAAAGCTCGCCGTTGCATACGACATAGCTTCCGTCCATTGAAAAAGGCTGCATTCCGCTTTCGTCAAGCCCCATAATGGCAAGGCGGTGAAAGCCGAGAAATCCTTTTCCGGTGTCTGTAATACGCGACATGTCAGGGCCGCGCGAAACGGTCCTGTCAAATCCTTTTTTGAAAGTTTCTTTTGTCATTCGGGTACCTGTGTACCCCATAATAGAACACATATATATCCTCCGGTTCCGGTGCTGTTTAAAAACAAAGCACACAAAGTAGCTTATTCCCACTCCACCGTTGCCGGCGGCTTTGAGGTAATGTCATAAACGATTCGGTTTATACCTTTAACTTCATTAACAATTCTTGTTGATATTCGATCAAGCAGTTCATACGGAACGCGAGCCCATTCCGCGGTCATAAAATCATCTGTTTTGACTGCGCGTAGTGCAAGCACCCTGTCGTATGTTCTGCCGTCTC
>JBJFAQ010000225.1:0-12584 GCA_051887995.1 Eubacteriales bacterium | reverse complement strand
GGCGAGGGCGCCGGATATGAAGGAGGCATTACGAGC
Source organism: Eubacteriales bacterium (assembly GCA_051887995.1). GTDB lineage: Bacteria > Bacillota > Clostridia > Oscillospirales > CAG-272 > SIG710. The sequence continues at coordinate 12,548 of JBJFAQ010000225.1, read as the reverse complement.
GCGGCGCTTGACGGTATGAAGGCCGCCATGGCGATTATGCGAAGGTACGCACCTCCGGAATAAATTTTATTGCTTGGAGCTGTTTATGAGGACAAAAGCAACGGTAAAGGAGATTTCGGGCAGTTTGGCGATTGTTGAAAGCGAACGCCATTCCGCCTGCGAAGGCTGTCATAAGCATGAAGAGGGCTGTTCTGTCTGCTCTCTTATGGGCTCAAACCGCAAAATTACGGCAAGAGCGTTCAACCGTGTCGGCGCTGAGGTAGGAGACGTTGTCGAAATTGAGACAGAGACAAAAAAAGTACTTTTTTATGCGATGCTTGTCTTTTTGCTTCCTGTTGTCCTGATGATAGGAATTTACTTTTTTGCTTCATGGCTCGGAGGCACCCAGCTTATATGCATATTGAGCGCTTTCGGCGGGTTTGCCGCGGTTTTCCTCGCGCTCTGGCTCTATTCGGGGCGCAGAATAAGCCGCAGATACGACGCGGAGATAGTGTCGATATTAAAGAAAAAGGAATAAAATTTAATTTATATATAGCGGCGGTTTGCAGTGTGCAGATGACCTGATAACCGAAGAAAGTGAATGTCATGATAAACAATAAACGAGAAAAAATCTGGAACACGCTGTATCCCGGGACTGCCGAGGCAAACGCGGCGGCGGAGCGCATTGAAAAAGAGAACCGTTTGAATCCTCTTACCGCGAAGCTGCTTTATAATCGCGGATACACAACTCCCGAGCTTGTCAGAAAATTTTTTAACAATGAAACAAACATGCTGCATGATGCCTTTTGCTTTGCCGATATGGACAGGGCGATAGCGCGTATACGCAGCGCACTTGAAAAAAAAGAAAAAATCGTCATTTACGGCGACTACGATGTTGACGGTGTAACCGCGGTAAGCAGCCTTTATCTATATCTTTCGGGAAAAGGCGCCGATGTGGGATATTATATTCCCAGCCGCGACGGAGAGGGCTACGGAGTTTCCTGTGCCGCCGTCGAGCGCTTTGCGAAAGAACACGTCAGCCTGATTATAACAGTTGACACGGGAATCACCGCGTACGATGAGGCTGAGCTTGCCTCAAAATACGGCATAGACATGGTCATAACCGATCACCATGAATGCCGCGAGGAGCTTCCGCACGCTTTTGCGGTTGTGAATCCTCACCGCGCCGACTGCCCGTATCCTTTCAAGGAGCTTGCGGGTGTCGGAGTGGTATTCAAGCTGATATGCGCCTTTGAATCCACGCTTTGCCGTGAACGCGGTGAGGACCCGCTGAACGGAATAAGAAGCGTTTTCAGGGAATACGCCGACCTTGCCGCGATAGGAACGATTGCGGACGTGATGCCGATTGTTGACGAAAACCGGCTCATTGTCATGTACGGGCTTAAAAAAATAAGCATGACCGAGCGAAAGGGACTGAACGCGCTTATTGACGCGTCGCTGAATTATAATCCGGGTGACGTGCGCCCCGCGTCAAGCCGTGTTCTGCCTAAAACCGCGAAAAAGAAGAGGATCACCTCTTCATACATAGGCTACGGTATAGCGCCGCGGATAAACGCGGCGGGACGAATCAGCACCGCCTCAAAGGCGGTGGAGCTGTTTCTTACCGATTCGGAGGAACGTGCCGAGGAGCTTGCAATAGAGCTTTGCGACATCAACCGCCGCCGCCAGATAGAGGAAAACCGTATTGCAGAGCAGGCATACAAAAAAATCGAGCAGGAGTTTGATTTTGACGAGAACCGCGTTATTGTTCTTGACGACGACAACTGGCAGCAGGGAATTATCGGTATCGTTGCTTCGAGAATTACGGAAAAATACGGCTTGCCGTCGATTCTTATTTCGTTTGACGGAGCGACAAGAGGCTATCCGAGTCCGGACGACGTCGGAAAGGGGTCGGGACGGAGCATAAAAGGCATGAATCTTGTCGGCGCGCTCGGTGCATGCAGCGACAGCCTCGTAAAATACGGCGGGCATGAGCTTGCGGCGGGGCTTACGGTTGAGCGCTCGCAGCTTGAGAACTTTAAAAAAGAGATAAATGAATACGCAAAATCCCATATTTCCGAGGAAATGCTTAATATTCATCTCGATGCGGATTGCACGGTTGAAATGAACGAGCTGACTCTTGAAGCGGCTGAGGAAATCGGACTGCTTGAGCCGTTCGGAACGGCAAATCCCGTTCCGTCGCTTATCCTGAAAAATGCCGGCATCGAGCGGGTGTTTGAAATCGGCGCGGGAAAGCATACAAAGCTGCTGCTTTCAAAGGACGGAAAGACCATTACCGCAATGTGCTTCGGAATGTCATATCAGAGATTCGGTTTCCGTGAGGGAGACAGAGTAGACGTGCTTTTCAATCTTGACATAAACGAATATCAGAATGTAAGAAGCGTGCAGATGATAGTGAAGGATATACGCATATCCGAGGAATATAACGAGGCGCTGAAGCAGGAGATATACAGGTACGAATATATAAGGGGTGGTGGAGAGTACGGCGACCCCGAAAACGTGCTCCCGACAAGAGAAGATTTTGCGGCGGTTTATAACATGCTGAGGCGCGAGAGCCGTATCGGTCATGATACAATTCATGAAAGAATACTTCTGTCTATGCTTCAGAGCGAGACGGGAGCAAAAATCAGCTATATAAAAATGAAATTTATTATGGCGGTATTCCACGAGCTTAATGTCTGCGGTATCGAGGAAGCCGACGGCGGATATTACCATTTTGAGATATATTTCACGCCAGGTAAGACAAATCTTGAGAAGTCCTATATTCTGAAGAAGCTTCGCGCCCAGTGTAAGGACAGAAACTGAGCCTCAGAGGGTTTTTATATGGATAACGAGAACGAAAAAAAAGTGACAAATGCAAGTGTGGATATAAAGCGTCTGCTTGATATTCTCAAAGCAACAGGAAAAAATTACGACACCGACAAAATCGTAAAAGCATACGAGTATGCAAAGAAAATGCACGACGGACAGTTCCGCGCAAGCGGTGAGGAATATATTTCTCACCCTATTGCGGTTGCGGAAATTGTCGCGGGACTCGAGCTTGACACCGATTCTATCTGTGCCGCGCTTCTTCACGACACCGTCGAGGACTGTGCCGACAAGACAAACCTTGACGAAATCAGAAAGGCGTTCGGTACCGATGTTGCACTTCTCGTTGACGGACTTACGAAAATCGTGCAGCTTCAGGTAGAGGACAAGGAAGAAGCGCATATAGAAAATCTGCGCAAGATGCTCCTTGCCATGTCGCGCGACGTCCGCGTCATCTTTATAAAGCTCTGTGACCGGCTTCATAATATGCGTACCCTTTCGGCAAAGAGTGAGGCAAAGCGCCGCACCATTGCGCTTGAAACCATGCAGGTCTATGCACCGCTTGCCCACCGTCTCGGTATGCAGAGAATAAAGCAGGAACTTGAAAATCTTTCGCTTGAATACCTTGACCCGTTCGGATATGAGGAGGTAAAGCAGCATATAGAGGAAAAATACGGTCAGAATCTCGGTCTGATTGAAAATCTCCGCAGTCAAGTCGATTCAAAGCTCCGTGAGAACAATATTTCGTTCACGCTTGAGGGACGCATCAAATCTGTTTACAGCATCTATAAAAAGATGTATAATCAGAAAAAGAATTTCGATGAAATATACGATTTTTACGCCCTGCGCGTTATCGTAAACACAGAGCTTGAGTGCTATACGGTGCTTGGTATCATACATGAGATGTTCAAGTCGATTCCGGGACGGTTTAAGGATTATATTTCCACACCGAAGCCGAATATGTACCGTTCGCTTCACACAACTGTTATCGGGCGCGACGGAGTGCCGTTTGAAGTGCAGATACGCACATGGGAAATGCACCATGTGGCGGAATACGGTGTTGCCGCGCACTGGAAATACAAATCCGGAGAGCGCTCAAAAGAGGAAATCGACAAGAAGCTCGAATGGATAGCGCGGCTCATTGAGACCGAGGACGGTACGCGCGACCCGGACGAGTTTATGCAGGCGCTCAAAACAGACATTTTCCATGACGAGACCTTCGTTTTTACGCCGAAAGGAGACGTCATCGCGCTTCCGCAGGGGGCTACCGTCATTGACTTCGCATACGCCATTCATTCCGCGGTCGGAAACAAAATGGTCGGTGCGAAAATAAACGGCATGATAGTCCCGATAGATAAAGCGCCGCAAAACGGCGAAATCGTTGAGATACTGACCTCAAACGCATCGAAAGGACCGAGCCGAGACTGGCTCAAGATTGCAAAAACCGGAGAGGCGAAAAACAAGATTCGCCAGTGGTTCAAAAGAGAAAAGCGCGATGAAAACATTGCCGTCGGCCAGTCAATTGTTGACGCGGAGCTTAAAAAGTACGCAAAATCGTATACCGACGCACAGCGCTCCGAAATTGTCACAAATGTTGCGAAGCGGCTCGGCGTTCATAACGCGGAAGACCTGTACAACACTATCGGATACGGCGGAATGTCGCTTTCAAAGATAGTTCTTAAGCTGCACGACGAATTTGACCGCGTTCTAAAGGCAAGCGAGCCTGATACCACAGCACAGATTACCGATACGTCCAAGGTGCCGGTCACAAAGACAAAGAAAATACGCTCAAACAGCGGGATTATCGTTGACGGTGAGGAAGGGTGCCTTGTCAAATTCGCAAAATGCTGCAATCCGCTTCCCGGAGACAGCGTCATAGGATTTGTCACAAAGGGATACGGTATTTCCATTCACAAAAAGGACTGCCCGAACGTCATTCTCGGCATGAAAAACCTTGAAAATGCGACGCGTTGGGTAGATGCGGAGTGGGAAGAAAGCGTAAGCGGCTCAAATTCGGATGTTTATGAAGCCCTGCTTCAGATTTTTGCAACCGACAGACTCGGACTGATTGCAGATCTTACCATGGCGCTTGCCGAGATGAAGGTGTCGATTCTTTCCATCAATTCTCAGAAAAAAGCCGATGACAGCGTTATTCTTAACCTTAAAATAAGCTGTAAAAACATAGACCATTATAAATCTATTGTCTCAAGACTGAAAAGTCTTGACGGCGTCAACGACGTAACGAGGGGATTTTCATAAAACATGAAGGCAGTATTGCAGAGAGTAAAACATTCCGAGGTAAAAATCGAGGGCGAGCTTGTCGGAGCGTGCGGAGAGGGACTTATGATTCTTCTCGGCGTTGCGGCGGGAGACAGCGAGGAGGATGCGGACGTGCTTGCAGCAAAGATTCTCAAGATGCGCATTTTCTCCGATGAGGCGGGAAAAATGAACCGCTCTGTAATGGATATAGATGGCGAAGCGCTTATTGTCTCACAGTTTACGCTTTTGGCAAACTATGTTCACGGCAACAGACCGGATTATCTTGCGTCGGAAAAGCCCGAAAGAGCAAATCAGCTTTATGAATATTTTGTCTCTGTAATGAGGAAAAGCCTCAGACGCGTTGAAACCGGACGTTTCGGCGCGGATATGGAGGTTACCATTGTAAACGACGGTCCTGTAACAATTGTAGCCGACTCAAAAGAACTTATAAGGAGCAGGTAAACGGGAAATGAAAGTGACATTAAAAGGCGAGCTTCCGATAAATCGGTACTATGTGCAGATGCTCTGCATGATATATTTCCCGGGTGTGAAATTTTCAGAGGGCGATGACGCAGAGAGCGACGGACTTTCGCTTGATGTTGACGCATCGCTCAGTGAAAACACGATAAACGCCACCTGTCGGCTTTGCGACGGCGCAAGAGAGGGCATCGCGTCGCGCAGTCAGGAGATAAGAGAGGACATGACGCTTGACCGTGCGCTTAAAATTGCGGTCGGGGCGGCGATGATTGCGGTCGGGGAGGAAATGCTCTCGTACCGCCCGTCATGGGGCATGCTTATAGGGGTGAGACCTTCAAAGGTAGCGATGGAAAAGCTCGCGGAGGGCAACAGCAAGACAAAAGTCCGCAAAATGCTTGCGTCTGACTTTTTGGTAAGCACAAAAAAAGCCGCGCTTGCAACCGAAGTCGCCCTTAATGAAAAAGCCGTTATAGGAACTCCTTCTCCGAAGGATTGCAGCGTATATATTTCAATTCCGTTCTGCCCCTCGCGCTGTGCATACTGCTCGTTCGTATCGTATACGTCAAAACGCCTGCTTTCGCTGATTCCCGAGTATCTTGAGCGGCTGTGCCGCGATATCGAGGCAACCTTTGCCAGAATAAAACGCCTCGGAATGAACGTAAAAACCATATATATAGGCGGCGGAACACCGACGATTCTTGACGCGGGTCAGCTTCGCGCTCTTCTTTATAAAATAAACGAGTGTACCGACGTCTCGCTCCTTGAGGAATTTACGCTCGAGGCCGGCAGACCTGACACCATAGACGCGGAAAAGCTCGGCATCGCGGCGGAATATGGCGTGACGCGAATGAGCGTCAACCCGCAGTCCCTGTGCGATAAAGTGCTTCTCGGCATCGGCAGAAACCATACCTGCGACGATTTTTTCCGTGCGTATGATATTGCGGAAAAATCAGGCATAAAATATATCAACGTCGATTTGATAGCGGGACTTCCGGGCGATACTTTTAAAACCTTTTCGGACTCCTACGACCGCATACTTGAGCTTGCGCCGGCAAATATTACGGTACATACTTTCTGCGTGAAAAAATCGGCAGACATGGCTCAGCGCGGCCCGCAGATCTACTCCCGCAAGGGCAGGGACGCGGCAAAATGCGTTGATTATTCTCAGCTTCGGGCAATGCAGGAGGGATATAAGCCTTACTATATGTACCGCCAGAAGAACACCGTCGGCAATCTTGAAAACGTCGGCTTTGCAAAGCCCGGTGCAGAGGGACTTTACAACATCTATATGATGGAGGAGGTTCATACAATATTCGCATCCGGGGCAGGAGCGGTCACAAAGCTCCTTGAATATAGGCCCGGCGGGGAGGAAAAGACCAGAATCAAACGGCTTTTCAGCCCGAAATATCCATATGAATACCTTCGCTCCGACAATAATCCGGAGATTGACCTTGCCGCAGAGGATTTCTTTTCCGTAGGCGGCAAAAACGAATGATGAACGGAGAATCAAATGACAGGGGATAAGACCGTAGGCTCCAAAAAGCAGTTCTTTTCCGGAGTTGCAATAATGACCTTTTCCACGGCGGTGGTAAAGCTCATCGGACTTTTATACAAAATTCCGATGCTGCAATACCTCGGCACGGAGGGAATGGCTTTTTTCAACGCGGCGTATGACATATATACGATGTTTTATATGGTCTCGACTGCGGGGCTTCCGGTGGCGGTCTCAATTCTGATTTCCGAGAACAGAGTCCGCGGAAACACCCGAAATATAAAGAAAATATTCCGTGTTACGACTGCGCTTTTCTTTGTCATAGGCTGTGCAGGCATGCTTGCCATGCTGTTTGGCTCAAAGACTTTCGCTTCGTGGATAAAAATGGACGAAGCGGCATACTGCATTGTGGCGATAGCGCCGACGCTGTTTTTTATATGTATTTCGAGCGCGATACGCGGCTATTTTCAGGGGTATCAGGTAATGACCCCGACCGCTGTGTCGCAGGTCGTTGAATCGCTCGGAAAACTGCTTATAGGCTTGTTTCTTGCGGCATGGGCGCTGAAGCATGGCTATTCTCTGCCGGTTGCCGCCGCGTTTGCCGTTCTCGGACTTACTCTCGGTGTCGCCGCTTCACTTGTTTATCTCTTAATCAGCAAATTTCTGTTCGGCATAAGAGAAAGACGCGCCGATAACGTGCTTATTTCCTCGGGTGAGACTGAAAAAAGCAGTTCTATTCTTGCGAATCTTGTGAAAATTGCTGTTCCGATAACAATAAGCTCGTCTGTCATCGGAATTGCGCGCCTTGTTGACACGGCGCTTATTTCCGGACGCCTTCAGGCAATAGGCTATGCGGCAAAAACCGCAAATTCGCTTTACGGAACATACAGTACGCTCGTAGTTCCTATATATAACCTGCCTCCCGCGGTAATCACAGGCATTGCACTTTCTCTTGTCCCCATGCTTGCCGCGGCAATTGAGGAAAAGAATCCCGAAAAAGAGACAATGGTTCTCAATTCATCGCTCAAAATCTGCACACTGTTTGCAATGCCGTGTACAATAGGAATTTGCCTTTTCAGCAAGCCCATTCTTGAGCTGATTTTTTCGGGTCAGCAGGAGGCAATAGAAAACGCATATCCGCTTCTGTCCATTCTCGGAATGTCGGTGCTTTTTGCCTGTCTTATGACGGTGACAAACGCAATCCTTCAGGCATATAAGCAGGAAAGAAAACCTATAATTTCAATGGCGGTGGGGTCGCTTGTCAAAATCGTGTTTGACTATCTGCTCATCGGCACGAGGTTTTTCGGCATTTACGGCGCACCGATAAGCACATTTCTCTGCAACGCAACGGTCATGGCAATAAACTTCTACTATATAAAAAAATATGCCTCTGATTTTGACGGCGTCATAAAGCTGTTTTATCGTCCGTTTGCCGCGTCGCTCCTTTCGATAGGCGGTTCTTTTGCACTTTACTTCTTCCTGCGTGTAAAGCTCTCTCCGTCGAGGCTCATAACTCTTGCAAGCATTGCGCTTGCGGCTCTGCTTTATGTTATTATTTCGCTTCGCCTCGGAGCTATTGACGCAGAGGACGTCAAAATGATGCCCGGCGGGCAGAAGATATACGGGTTGCTTCATAAAATTAAGCTGATGTAGGGAGAAAAGAAATGAACAGAAGTGAAAAAATCGAGGAGCTTATAAAAAAGGACAGGTTTGATTTTGACGACCTGACCGATATTATGGGACTGCTCAGGTCCGAAGGCGGCTGTCCGTGGGACCGTGAGCAGACGCATAAAAGCATACGTAAAGATTTTATTGAAGAAACATATGAAGCAATAGAGGCTATCGATAACGACGACCCTCATCTTCTGAGGGAGGAGCTTGGTGATGTGCTGCTTCAGATTGTTTTCCACGCAAGAATCGCGGAGGAAGAAAATCAGTTTGACATAGGAGACGTTATTACCGAGCTTTGCACAAAGTTGATACACCGCCACCCGCATGTTTTCGGAAGCGCCTGCGCGGAGAATGGGGAACAGGTTCTCGAAAGGTGGAATCAGATAAAAAACGAGGAAAAACAGCGGACGACGGTAACGTCGCGCCTGCGCTCGGTCCCGCCGTCTCTTCCTGCGCTTATGAAGGCGTCAAAGGTGGGAAAGCGTGCCGCATGTTTTGACTTTCCGGACGCCCTTTCCGCTTTTGAAAAGATACGAGAGGAAATGAACGAGGTTTCCGAGCTTGTCGGAACTGATGACGCGGACAGGCTGTGCGAGGAAATCGGAGATCTTTTGTTTTCGGTTGCCAATTTTGCAAGAAAAAGCGGTATAGACGCGGAGGAAGCGCTGAATCGGGCTACCGAGAAATTCGTAAATCGGTTTGAGAGAATGGAAGAGACCGCGGCAAAAGAGGGAAAATGTGTCGAAAGTATGTCTGAAAATGAGTTAAATTATATCTGGGAGAAGCAAAAAGAAAAAATATAGCCAAAAATCAAAAAAACATTCACATAACCCCTTGCAATTTGTGAAAAATGATGATATAATTATTAACGATGATGCGGCGGCAGATATAATAATCCGCCAGATTGTTATTGAATAAATTGAAAGGATAGGTTAAACCAAATGAACAAGACACAGTTGATCGATGCTGTTGCAAAGGCAACAAATCTGAAGAAGGCTGATGCAGAAGCTGCAGTTAACGCTGTAACAGGCGCAATCACAGATGCTCTTAAGGCAGGCGACAAGGTACAGCTTATCGGCTTCGGTACATTTGAAGTAAAGGCAAGAGCCGCAAGACAGGGCAGAAACCCCAAAACAGGCGAAAAGCTTACAATTGCCGCTTCCAAGCATCCCGCTTTCACAGCAGGTAAGGCTCTTAAGGATTCTGTAAACTAATAAATAAATATCGGCAGGCGCTTGTCTGCCGAATTTATTTTGGAGAAAGAAATGAGACTTGATAAATATCTTAAAAACGCACGGATAATCAAAAGACGAACGGTGGCAAACGACGCTTGCGACACAGAGCATGTGTATGTCAACGGAAAACGCGCAAAAGCGTCTTATGATGTCAAGGAAAACGATATAATCGAGATAATTTTCGGTCAGAAAACGCTGAAAGTACGTGTTCTCGACGTTCGGGAGCATATCGGAAAGGCGGACGCTTCCTCGCTTTATGAAGTGATAGAGTGACATATTAAGATGAAAGTCCGCATATATCATAATAAGCCTCCGGCACTGATGCAGCGCATGTGCAACCGGCACACGCGACGCGGACGGCCGGAGATATTTTTTCGGAGGAAGAGATGAAGAATATGGCGGACATGGGCGAACAGATAAAAAAACACGATATTGTGATAAGGTCAAGAGAAAATGTGCATATCGACGGGATTCTCAACGTTATAAGCTTTGATGATCAGAGCGTCTGCCTTGAAAGCGTCATGGGAGATATGATAATTGAGGGGGAAAATCTCCATATCGGAACGCTTGACACGGAGAAGGGAACGGTCGAGCTCGAGGGAACGGTTGACAGCCTTTACTATGCGTCCTCCGAGCCGGAGCGTAAAAGAGGTCTTTTCGGAAGGCGCGGACGCTGATGGAAATTTCGATGCTTTCGCTCGCCAAAATGACGCTCTATTCTTTTTTTCTCGGCATTTTTTTCGGAATTTTGTATGATACATTAAGAATTATGCGCGTTATGATGGGAGTACGCTATGCGGGCATCGGAAGCGTGCCGGAAAAGCTCTATGAGAAAGAATATCCTCTTATCGGTAAGCTTAAATATTTCTCCGGACGCTTCAGGCAAAGCGCGGTTTCGGTGGCGACGTTTTTCGGAGATTTTCTTTACTGCTTTGTCATAGGCGTTATATACTGTGTTTTCTTATACTACACAAACTGTGGCATATTCCGCTTTCAAAGCTTTGCGGCAGTTGCGTTTGGCTTTTTTATATATTATCAGACAGCAGGTAGGCTTGTCATAACATTTGCCGAATATATCTGCCTTTTTCTTAAAATTTTTGTAAGTTTTTTTCTTTTTACTATTGCTTTTCCGTTTAAAGTACTGTATAATATAGCTATACGAGTGTCGAATCGGCTTTTGGTAGCGCCGCGAAGAGCGCTTACAAGGCATGAACTCAAGCGAAGCACGGATAAACAAATACAGAAGATACTGACGGAAGCCACAGAAGGCTTTCTGCTGTCTTATGGGAAAGGTCGGGACAAATAACGATGCGCCAAAGGCAAAAAAGGTCTTTTGAAATGAATATTTTTGTCAGATGCGCAGTTGTTATCTGTATCGTCGCCTCTGTTGTGAGCGCCGTCCGCATTCTGATGAAGTACAATGACTACCTTGACAAAATAGAAGCGCTGAGCCTGAAAAAAGCCGAATATGAAGAACGCATCGAGCAGATTGAGTACGAGCTCAGCTGCGAATTTGACGACGAGTATATTATACGCGTTGCCAAGGAAAAGCTGAATCTTTGTATGCCGGACGAAGTTATTTATTATAACGGACTTGACTGAATAAGTGAAACCGCACGCACCTCTTTGGGCGGGCGGTTTCACTGTAGGAAGAAGCATATTTCGGAGATTTAAAAATGGAAATAAACAAAAAAAGATATTTGCTTCCCGCACTTATATTCGGTATCGCAGTTACTCTTATCCTGTCGCTTGCCGTACTTTTTTATTGCCTTGACAAGTCGAAAAGCACTCCCGCCGGAGCAGACACAAGCTCTGCATCGTCTGAGAAATCAGACGTAAGCACCTCTGTCGCAACCGATACAGACGAGCCAGACGATACAGACGAGCCATCGCCTCCGGATACAGAACCTCATAGCAACGGCGCGGAAAAACAGGCGGAGCTTGACGCTTTCAGTGCTGAGTTATCTGACTGGATAGAGAAGAACACACCGCTATATTATATAGACGCGGAGACCGACGAGAGCGGCGAGGAGATATCTCCCGCGTCCTCATACAGACCGAGAGTAGCTTTTTATTACAGAGATATTACAAGCGGTTATGAGATGAAATACATGGAGGACAGCGTTTTCTTCGCGGCAAGCGTGATAAAAGAGCCGTATGTGCTGTGGCTTCTTCGTCGTATCGAAGAAGAGGAAAAGAACGGTCTTCCCGACGCAAAATATAATATTGATAACGTTTTTGTCTATACCGAGGATAAATATAAACCCGGCTCAGGGGTAATACAGGCGTCGGAATTCGGTACAGAGTATACATATCTTGACCTTATGCGGCTTACCGTAACTCAGAGCGACAACATTGCATTTGCAGAGCTTCGGCGCATTTTCGGCATGTCCGGATTTAATGAATATATGACTGAGAATGGAATTGTAAATCCTCCGAGGAAGCTTTACTCGGTATCTGCATCCGACGCGGCAAAATATATGTGTCTTACATATGAATATTTTTCGGAAGAGACAAAGTATTCGGCGCTTCTTCGTCAGTGGATGCTTTCGACAAACCACAGGATAATGATTCCGTCGGCGGTGAAGCCCACAGCCGCCGCAAAT
>JBJFAQ010000224.1:0-2822 GCA_051887995.1 Eubacteriales bacterium | reverse complement strand
TGTTGACAAGATGGTGGATATCGCGGTTGTCGGCATTTCGGCAGGATTTAAAGTCGGCGATTTTGATACCCTTGATATGGCGTATGCGCCGCCCTTTTCCACGGCGATTCACCCCTTTGTTCAGGCTTGCTATGTGATGCAAAACAAGCTTAGCGGCGCGTTTGAGACAATTACACCCGCCGAGTATCTTTCGGGCAAAGCAAAAGATTACCGTGTTATTGACGTACAGCCGGAAGCCAAGATTTTTGGCGCGACATGGGTAAATCTCGGCGATGTAAACGGCGAAATCGAGGGAATTGATAAGGACGAAAAGCTCCTTCTCGTTTGCAACAGAGGAAAAAGAGGATATTTCCTGCAAAACAGGCTTAAATATTACGGCTATAAAAACACAAGAGTCCTTGAGGGCGGCGCGTTTTTCAATGATGTAAGGGTTGAAAACCCCAAAGGAACGCTCTCCGAGGCGGAAATAAAGAGAGTCAAGGCGCTCGGCTGTCTTAGGGACAAGCGCTATGCCGATGTATTTAATGTGCGGGTAATTACAAAGAACGGCAAGATAACGGCGGCAGAACAGCGTATCATTGCCGAGGCGGCGGAGAAATTCGGAAGCGGAGAGGTTACAATGACGTCCCGCCTCACCTTAGAAATTCAAGGGGTTCACTACGCCGACATCTCCGACCTCATAGAGTACCTCAATGAGCACGGTCTCATTACCGGCGGAACGGGTTCGCTTGTGCGTCCCGTGGTTTCCTGCAAGGGAACGACCTGCCAGTACGGTCTGATTGATACTTTTGGTCTGAGCGAAAAGATACACGAGCGTTTTTATCTCGGATATCACGACGTCACCTTGCCTCATAAGTTCAAAATTGCCGTCGGCGGCTGCCCGAATAACTGTGTCAAGCCCGATCTTAACGACCTTGGCATTGTCGGACAGCGAGTTCCCGTTTTAGACATTCAAAAGTGCCGCGGCTGCAAAAAATGTCAGGTTGAGGGAAGCTGCCCGATAAAAGCCGCAAAGCTAGAGGACGGAAAGCTCGTCATCGGTGCTGACTGCAACAACTGCGGCAGATGTAGGAGCAAATGTCCGTTCGGCGTTATCCCCGAATATACAAACGGCTATAAAGTATACATCGGCGGCAGATGGGGCAAGAAATACGCAAACGGCAGACCGCTTGAAAAGATATTTACTTCTGAGGAAGAGGTTATGGAGGTTATCGAACGCGCCATTCTGTTCTTCCGCGACGAGGGAATTTCGGGCGAACGCTTTGCGGATACGATTAAGCGTCTGGGCTTTGACTATGTGCAGGACAAGCTGTTAAACAGCAAAATAGACAAGACCGCCATTCTCGGCAAAACAGTCAAAGGCGGGGCAACATGCTGATGAAAAAGGTGACTGCCGCGCTCCTTGCTTTGGTGCTTTTGACCTTTTGCGGGTGCTCTGCGCAAAAAAACGCCGATGAGTCCGCGGGAAGTGAAGACGCAGTAGCCTTTACCGACGCGCTCGGAAGAGAAATTTCCGTCGGGAAAAATCCGAGCCGCGTCGCCGCGCTCCTCGGTAGCTTTGCCGATGTGTGGCTGCTTTCGGGGGGGACTCTCTGCGCCGCGGCGGAGGACACGTGGGACGATTTCGGACTTGACCTTACCGACGCCGTGAATCTTGGCGGCGCTCATTCTCCGAGCCTTGAAGCACTGCTTTCGGCAAATCCCGATTTTGTCATTGCAAGCGCTTCCACCGCGGCTGACGTGGAAATGAAAGATGTGCTTGGGGACGCCGGCATTACCGTCGCGTATTTTGACGTCGACTGTTTTGAGGATTATCTTTCCATGCTTAATATCTGCACTGATATTACCGGCAGAAAGGACCTTTATGAGAAGAACGGGCTTGCCGTCAAGGCTGAAATCGAGAAAATAAAGGACGAATGTGCGGGCGCGGGGCTTGGCGAAAAGGAACGCACGGTACTTTTGCTCAGAGCCGCTTCCGGCTCTGTCAAGGCGAAGGGCAGCGAGGGCACGATACTCGGTGAAATGTTAAAGGACCTTGGACTTATCAACATTGCCGACAGCGACAAAACACTGCTTGATTCCCTTAGTGTCGAAAACGTGATTCGGCAGGAGCCATACCGTATTTTTGTCGTCACAATGGGTGATGACACCGAAAAAGCATTGGCAAACCTGACAAGAATGATGGAGGAAAACCCTGCTTGGGGCTTGCTTGAAGCCGTCAGGGAAAACAGACTGCACATCATGGACAGAAAGCTGTTCAATATCAAACCGAATGCAAAATGGGCGGAGGCTTATGAAAGACTCAGCGAAATACTGCTTGAAAAAGCCGAATAAAATAAAGCGGTTGTATCTTGCGGGGATTTTGTTCCTCTGCGCCGCCGCGGCGGCGGGAATTATGCTCGGAAGCACTCGGATTTCCTTTTCCGAGATTCAGCAGGCCTTTAAAAGCGGCTTCAATTCATCGGCCGGAGCGCGTATCTTTGCTTATGTAAGGCTTCCGAGAACATTGGCAGCCCTTGTTTGCGGCGCGGCGCTTTCCGTGTCAGGTGCGGTGATACAGGGAGTGCTCGCAAACCGGCTTGCCTCGCCGAGCATCATAGGCGTAAACTCCGGCGCGGGGCTTGCCGTGACCTTGTGCACGGCTTTTGGAATATACGGAGGCTTGCAGGTATCGGTTTTCTCATTTGTCGGGGCTTTTGCGGCGGTTATGCTCGTCAGCATCGCCGCGCGGAAATGGGAAGCCTCACGCGGCACGGTTATACTTATCGGTGTGGCGCTGAACAGCTTTCTCGGCGCACTTTCCGATACGATAATCACCTTTA
>JBJFAQ010000223.1:0-12815 GCA_051887995.1 Eubacteriales bacterium | reverse complement strand
CTTATCACCTCTGGCGCTCTCGCCGACCTTAATTCTCTGCAAGGCTTTGACACCGCCTCCGACGGCTATTCGCAGAAAATCACGGAAGAGCTTTCTTTCGGAGAAAGCACCTATCTTGTCGCCGGCGACGCGACGCCGTCGCTTATGCTCTCGGTCTCCTGCGTGTTGCTTAATACCGGAATTTCGGGAAAGCTCGAAAAAAACGGCAGACTTTACGACATAACCGGCGGAAATGACCTCTTGACACTTGCGGCAAACGGAGGATTTACGACAGACATAATGCTTGCGCTTTCCCGCGCGGCGTCCGACATAAGCGGAAATTCACTATCCGATGCCGAAGCGGCATCAAGCTATATAAAGGTCGCCTCCGATCAGGCGCTTCCGCTTTTTCTCGGAAGCGGAATTTCGTTCTATGAAAGTGATTCTGTAACGGGAATACTTACTCCGTCGGCATTCGGTTCAGCCTTCGGAGACATTTATCTGACGCTTGAAAAGCTGTACGGGATTGATGAGAAAAACGGAGCTTTTTACAGCCAAAGCTCATCATCTCCACTCTTTACCGTTTCAAACATACAGGAGCTTATCGCGCTCCTGAGAGAAGGCTCTCCCTTCCTTCCGCTCCCAATGCCGAAATATTCGGCCTCCGATGACCCGTATTTTTGCACTGCTGACCTCAGAGCGTCTGCATTTACGGCGCTTCCGAGCGGCAAAGAGGATAATGAAAACGCGCTTCTCGTCATGAATCTTATTTATTCTGCCTCAGCCGATATTTCCGCTGCGCCGCGAACTCTTCTTTTGAAAAATGTTTCCGAATCGTTAAATTCCGAAAAGGCAGATAAAGCCGCAGAGGTTTTTGACATTATTCAAAGCTCTGCGGCCACAGACAAAACCCTGTTTTCCGACTTCAGCGACCTCTACGGCTTTTTTGAAAGCTGCATAGAAGAGAGAAAAACCAGAAAAGCGTTTCTTTTGCAGGGGGCAGAACGCGCTTCCGCTGCCGTAACGGCACTTTCGATAATAACAGAAAGACTTCAGTAGCTTTGTAAGCAAACCTGTACCTAAAAATAAAGCCCTCCCCGTTTGAAAAAGATTTTCAGACCGTGATCTTGCCCGCCGCTTTTTATAAAAGGGTTTAGACCGCCGACAAGGTCATCTCCACACTCAAAAATTAAAAATTTTCGCCCGCCTTTTTTAAAAGGCGGCGCCAGCCGAGGCGCGTAGCCTCGGTCGCACACCGCCGTGGGCGAAATTCTCCTCTCGCGCCGACCGCTACCGCTGAGGTCAACCCCGCTCGCGCCCGGTCGCACGCCGCCGTGGGCGAAATTCCTGATTCTCCGCTTATGCCCGCCCCCTCCGCCGCGGTCTAAATCCCATCTCGGCGCTTTCTTTTTGCTTAGCTTTTTCTTTGCGCCTGTATCGGCAAAGAAAAAGCGGCTTCGGACTTTACGTGATTTCACGTCGTGCCGCTTTTCCCGGTACTCCTTTGCCCCTGACAAAAACAGCTTTCAAATGCGCGTTTTATTGTGCATTTGAAAGCTGTTTCTTATAAATAAGCCTTCCCTGAGCCGTTACACGGCTCAAGGAAGGCTTTTTCGCTTTTTATCAGGCGTTTCAGACTAATCTGTCCGAAACTGCCCTTTTTATCCTTTTCCGGAAATCAGGTTCCGGGAGCGAGGTTAGGATACTCCTCGTACATTTCCGTAATCGCGGTAACAACAGTGGACTTGTACTGCTCGATTGTAGAAGCAACGGTGTGCTGGTTCTTGCATGCAATGTTCTTCAGAGCATCGCTGAGAGATGCGCACCAGCCGTAAGGAACTGCAATCTCGCATCCGCGTGTACCACGGATAAGTGCAAGCACGTCAATAGATTCCTGCTTGCCGAGAGCCTTCAGAGATACGTGAATATCATAGTATCTGGGAAGCAGCTTCTGGTAGCTCATGTATGTCAGATAGTCAACGATAATACCTGTTCTCTCAAGGTTCTGGTTCGTGCTGGGAATGCAGAATGAGAGACAGCTTCTGAATACGTTGGAGTTGTAGGTTTCCTGGTTTTCGTCATACTTGGGCTGAGGAAGCAGACCGAAGTTTCCTTCCCACTCACGAAGCATCGTTGCACCCTTAAGCTCTGCATGGAGGAAGAGCGCACGGTTTGCTTCAAATACGCCGTAGTAGCCGTCGGGGTCAAGGTCGGTAGCGGTAGCCTGAAGTGTCAGACCGTTATCGGGACCGAAGAGATCAATGAGCTTTTCCCATGTGTCGGTAAACTTGGGGTCTGTGTCTGCCGTGAACTGGTATACGCCGTTGTCGTCACGTGTGCAGAACTCTGTTCCCATACCGTATGCAAGGTAGTGAGGCGTTGACATGTTGGAAAGACCGTATGTAGCGTTTCCGTTCACGTCGAACTTGAAGGAAGAGTCGCCGTTCTCGTTTGCAGCTGCCTGGCAGTACTGCTTGAGCACGTCGTATGTCCATTTGCCGTCAAGTGCGATCTGATATGGAGCGTCAAGACCGAGCTGTGTCATCATGTCTTCGTTGAAGTACATTGCCCATACGCCCTCGAACGCCATAAGATGGAGGTCGGAGGTTGCATAGAACAGACGGCCGTTGATTTTATTTCTCTGAATCAGAGGCTGGTCCCACCATACGTTATCGATGTTAAGCTCTTCAATCTGAAGAAGGTCATAGAAAAGCTCCTCGGAAATCATAGGTGTAAGCTGAGCAGCCGGAATGTACATTGCGTCGTAAACATCCTCGCCTGTAAGAATCAGCGTCTTTGCATAAGAAGCTACGTCGTTATAAGGCTGTGTTTCTTCGCTTATCGTGATGTTGAAAGTTGCCTCGGCGATAAGGTTACGCTCGTAGCAGCAGTCGTCAAGCACATCTCCGGTCATATCCGGGTCAAGATAGATGTACATGTAGTAGACAGCGGCAGAGTTGAGGAATGTGAATTCATGACCCTCAAAGTCATACTTTGTCATGTCACTGTCAACATAACTTTCAGCCGTTTCTTCAGGATTATATGTGGACATATAATCAAGGAGAGCCTGCTGTTCGCTGTCGAGCCCCTGTGTTTCCTTCTTGGTGTCGTCACCCTTCTTGTCGTCTTCCTTCTTGCCGCAAGCGGCCAGCAGGAGAACGGAAAAAACCATGACAAGTGCAAGGAAAACGGAAAGAATTCTCTTTGTCATATTTTACTCCTTTTTTGTTTTTGATGTCTCTGACATCAACAGTTAAGTTATTATAGCAGAAAAAAGCCACCGTGTAAATAACAAAAACAAAATTTAATGTATTTTTGTTAATTTTTCACAAATAGATTTAAAAAGACATAGCAAATTTACCAAAGCAGAGGTCAGGACTTTATTTCATCGTTAACGACCATTTCCATATACATCTGCTTAGTAATCAGGACCTCACGCGGCTTTTGTCCGTCCTGCGGACTGACGTATCCAAGCTGTTCCATTTTGTCAATCAGCTTTGCGGCTCTTCCGTAGCCGAGAGAGAGCCTCCGCTGAATTAAAGAAGTGGAGATTTTTCCACTGTCGATTGCAAGCTCGATGGCGGGGCGAAGCATAGGGTCGCTTCCGTCATCTGCCAAAGCACCTGCATCGGAATTTCCTCCTTTCTTCGGAGCGTCGAGCCTTGCGGCCGCTTCCTCGATGCCGCTCACGATACTTGTGTCGTATTCTGCCTTTCCCGTGTTTGTCCTTATATAATCACAGACCGCCTCAACCTCGCCGTCGCTGACGAAAGCGCCCTGCACACGAATCGGCTTCGAGGCGCCGACCGGGGCGTAGAGCATATCTCCGCGTCCGATGAGCTTCTCCGCGCCGGCTATATCAATGATAGTGCGCGAATCGACCTGGGACGCGACGGTGAAAGCAATACGGGACGGAATGTTTGCCTTGATAAGACCCGTGATAACGTCAACCGACGGGCGCTGTGTACCGATGATAATGTGCATACCTGCGGCGCGCGCCTTCTGGGCAAGACGGCAGATTGAATTTTCCACATCCTGCGGCGTTGTCATCATAAGGTCCGCAAGCTCGTCAATAATAATGACTATCTGAGGCAGATGCTCGCGGTCGGGGTCGTCCGCGGTAATCTCATTGTAGGATTTGAGGTCGCGCACGCCGACTTCTTCAATCAGCTCAAAACGGCGCTCCATTTCCTCAACCATTTTAATGAGCGCTCCGGCGGACTTCTTCGGGTCGCATACTATGGGAGCTATTAGATGAGGAATATCCTTATATATATTGAACTCAACCTTTTTCGGGTCAATCAGAAGCAGTTTTACGTCCCTCGGCAGGGATTTATAAAGCAAACTGATGATAATGCTGTTTATACATACCGATTTACCCATTCCGGTCGCGCCCGCAATGAGAAGGTGCGGCATTTTGGCAATATCGAAAATGATAGGGTTGCCGGCGACATCGGCGCCGAGGCAAGCGGTGAGATTGCTCTTGCTTTCCCTGAACTTCGGGCTTTCTATGAGAGAGCGGAGATATACCGTACTCGACGTCTTATTCGGCACTTCGATTCCGACCGCGCTCTTTCCCGGTATCGGAGCTTCGATTCGGACACCCACCGCGGCAAGATTCAGCGAAATATCATCGACAAGATTGGCAATGGAGCGCACGCGCGTGCCGGATTCGGGCTGAAGCTCGTACCGCGTGACCGTGGGGCCGCGGGAATAGCCGACTATTTTGGTTTTCACATTGAAGCTGAGAAGCGTCTCCTGAAGCTTTTCGGCAGTTGCACGAAGCTCCGCAGTGAAGTTTTCGGGCTTTCCGCTCTTATCTTCGCTCAGAAGCGAAATGGGAGGCAGTATTTCCGCGCGTATCTGCTCGCCTGTCACGGGCTTCTCTGCCGGTATGTCGGTGATAGTTTCTCTTTTTACGGTAAGAAAATCGTCATCGGACTCCGCCTTTTTCGGAAGTTCCCCGTTTTCTTCTTTTTTATGCTCCGACTTCTCCGCGAAAAGCGCGTCAAGGCTGTCGTCTATCTCCTTTTCGTTCTCGGGAGCCGCAAAAGCATTGCCTATCGCAATACCGTCCTCAATTCCGCCGCGATCCGGCTTTGAAACAGTCTCGTCGGTCGGTCTGTTGACCTCTGCAAGCGCCGCGTCATAGGCGCTTTGGTCAACCTGCGCGGTCTCCGCTCCGGCAAATTCAAGTCCCAGATCCTCGGCGCTTGCGTCCGTCTCGGTGTCGGGGTCTATTTCAACATCGAACGTGCGCTTTCTGCGGCGAGCCGCTGCGGTTTCCTCATCCGCGGTCTTAACCGGCTCTTTCGGAGTAAAGCGCGGCTTGTTTATAAACGCCGGGTCTTCGCCCGCCGAAGCGAGCTTTTTTTCCTCACGTAGCTTTGCACAGTATTTTATGTACAGCGCAATGTTGTCCGGCGTCATTCCGAACAAAAACATGAGCGTTATAAGCTGTGCCGCGATGAGAACGATGAGAGAACCGGCGAAACGAAGTCCGAGGAAGAAAAGCTGACCAAGAAGTCCGCCCACCACTCCTCCCCCGACGGAGGCACAGCCGTTTTTCCAGAGCGCCGCAATGCTGAAGGTTTCGTCAGCTCCGCCTTGAAGCGTAAACACATGAAGAAGCGAGGAAAAAAGAAGCAGTTCAAGCACGGAAAAGAATATCTTATACCCCGCCTGTCCTGCGTCAATGCTTTTTCTCCACGCATAAGCAAGATAGATTACAAAAAGCGGAATCAGAAATGCGCCGACGCCGAAAAGTCCGAGCATGAGGTCATGTATTCCTTTCCCCACAAAGCCCATTGCGTCGGGCTTTTTCATTATATCTATAAAGAAAAAACAGACAAGCAGGAAAACGGCGACAACGGCATACAGATACGGCAGTATCTGATGCACAAGGCTGTCCGAGGACGCGGGCGCGTGCTTCTTTGCGCCGCGGCCGTCACCAGAAGTACCTGTGCGGGCGTTTCCCTTTCCCTGATTTGTTTTGGCGGCGGGTTTTCGTCCCGCGCCGCTCTTATTTGATTGCTTCATTATTTTTTAACAATCCTTTCACTGATATAGACGTGCATAGCCGGAGCAAGTTCCGGAGAAACTGTTATATAGGTAAATTATATCACTTATTTCCTAATATTACAATAGATAAATCTGTAAATTTTGCGGCAAAGGTAGGAAAATAATGGAAAAAACGGGGTTAAAAGGAAACACAAAAGCAATACTGCTCGGGCTCGGCGGGCTTGCCGGAGGCATTGCGAACGGGCTTCTCGGTGCAGGCGGAGGAATTGTCATGACATTCGTGCTCGAATACGTCTTTGACGAGAATGATCTTCCCCGACGCGACCTTTTTGCAAACGTAATTGCCGCCGCACTTCCGATTTCGGTCGTGTCCGCCGTAATATATACACTGCGCGGAGATATAGAGTTTGACAAATTCGGAGCATTCGCGCTTCCCGCCGTCATCGGCGGACTTGCGGGAGCACTGTTGCTATCACGCATAAAGACCTCATTTTTAAAGCGCATTTTTGCCCTTCTCGTCATCTGGTCGGGAATATATATGATACTGAAGTAGCCGCAGACTGCGCTTCTTGGCGCGCGGCAGACAAAAACGGAGGTTTGCAAAATATGGATTTTGTTTTCGGACTGCTTGCGGCGGTTCTTTCGGGGCTCGGCGTCGGAAGCGGCGGGCTTCTCGTCATCTACCTCACTCTTCTCGGAAATTACGCTCAGCTTACCGCACAGGGGCTGAATCTGCTTTTCTTTCTGTTTTCCTCCGGCAGCTCTATGCTGTTTCATTTTACGCACAGAAAAATAAAATATGAGGCAGTCTTTGTACTTGCGGTGTTCGGCGCGGTCGGCTCTGTTATCGGTTCTCTGCTCTCGGGTGTGCTCGGCGGGGAGCTGACGCGCAGAATATTCGGAATAATGCTTATTGTCTCCGGCATGCTTGCCCTCAGAGGAACTCGGAAAGCAAAAAACACAAGTCACAGCGCGTAAAAATGCAAAATCCGCCCCGCGGGGAAAGAGGGCTCCCCCCGCGGGGCTGTGTTTATGCTTCGGAAAATTTTATTTTTCTTCTTCCGGCTCTTCGATATAGAAATCGTCCGCAACCCAGCCGTCAAACCATGCGTATCTGTCGTCAAGCCACTTGTAGAGGTGCTTTGTGTGCAGACGATAGTTGGCAAGTATAACCACGCAGTCCGGCTCCTGATTTATTCGCTGTCTGAAAATGTCCCAGCGCGCATAATTGCGGTCAACCGACTGCTTCATGTCCTTCGCCGTCTGCTCCGCGACAGAGGAAATTTCCTCAAAATAAGGTTTTACCTCGTTCCATCTCTCTTTTACAAGCGCCTTGAACCAGTCCTCCTGCATGAGAATCATATACCACTTGTTTCTCTGCTTGAAGCTGTTATCGGGGTCGCCTACATAAACTCCCTCGCTTCCGCCGGCAAAGAGCCGCCTGTCGTTTCCGGCGGCAAGGTCAAAGTCCCACGCCGGTCCGAAAAACAGCTTTCCTCCGGCGTTCTTATACATAAAGAACGACGACCAGCCGACGTCAATATTGAGCATAAATTCCTGAAGAATGTACATATCGACGCAGGAATCAAGGTCAATCAGCTTCTCTATTTCTTCCTTTTTGCAGTTGCGTATTGCTTTGTCTACCTGAGTTATGTATTCTTTTATAAACGCGACCTGCTCGGGCGTCGCGTCGCTTTTCACCGTGTACAAATCGCCGCTTTTCAGCGAAAAATAGGTCACATCCTCGACTGCTCCCTCATCGTCGTCCGCATACTGGTCAAGCTCGATGAGATATCCCGTGTCGAGTTCATTCGGGTCAACTTCAATGTTGACGCGCCCCTTTGCCGCTTCCACCTGCTCGCAGAGCAGATAAACTCCCTTGTATTTGCCGTTGATGACGACCTCAACAAAGCGCGCGTCGGTGGTATACTCGATTCCGTCAAGCTCGCGCGCAAGATAAAAGGCAAGATAGTTGCGGAGCATCGTCTGGTCGCAGTGATTTGCAAGCAGAATCCAGTCCTTGTCGGCATACTCTCCGATTCCGAGAAGATTTTGCTTCTTATCAAGCTTCAGCTTATAGGATTTCTTATCCATCAACTTCCACGTGGCGTTTCCGCGGCCTCTCAGAAACCCGGGCACATTTTCTATGCAGTATTCCTCGTCCGTGTTCGTTATCGACAGGGTAATATCATTATACTCGGTCTTTGATATGACCTCATCGCCGTTCGGCATTGTAATTTCGAGAACGGGAAGCTCATACGGAGTAAGCTCAAAATAGGCGGTAAGCTCGGTGTCCTCGGTGAAAACCTCGCCCTCGCGGCGCTCCTCAGTCGAGCCGTCGCTCCATGAAATAAAGGAAAAGCCGTCGCGCGGCACAGCCATTACCCAATCTGTCGGCTCTCCCGCTTTCACGGTCTGCGTCGGACTTCCCTTTATCGTTCCGAGCAATTCCGGATTTGCGCGGAAGGAAACCGTCACCTGCTTCGTTTCTTTCCTTCCGCAGGAGGCAAAAAGCAAAACGGCAGCGGCAAAAAGCAAAACAAATATCAGTTTTTTATTTTTCATCGTGTTCTCCTTTATGAGAAAAGGCGGCAAAGGAAAGCATCGCCCCTTCCATGCGCGGGGAGCTAAGCCTAATCCTGTATGCGGCGGCATTTCTGCTCCGATTCGATATTTATTATACAATAGCTTTCATGATTTTTCAATTACTTTTGTGCAAAAATCCAAAAAAGAAGCAAAAAATCCTCCGCGGCGGTAAAATGTCATAAAAAAAACAAAATTTAATCAAACTGCTGACACAGACAAATGATAAACTGTTAAAGTTACCACATATACCTGAAAATAAAATTTCGGAGGCGATAATTTTTGATTGAAGTAAAAGACCTTGTCAAGCAGTATGGCTCTCATACCGCCGTAAAAGGAATCAGCTTCACGGTAGAACCCGGTAAAATCTACGGGCTTCTCGGACCTAACGGCGCGGGCAAATCCACGACAATGAATATCGTAACAGGCTGTCTTGCGGCGACCTCGGGAAGCGTCACGGTAAACGGTCACGACATTTTTGAAGACCCGAAGGCGGCAAAGCGCTGCATCGGCTATCTGCCCGAAAACCCGCCGCTTTACGGCGATATGACTCCGCTCGAATATCTTACGTTTGTCGGCGAGGCGAAAAAAATGCGCGGAAACGAGCTTTACACGCAGCTGCGCGAGGTAATGGAAATCACATCCCTTACGGACGTCTCCGACCGCCTGATACGAAACCTGTCAAAGGGCTACCGTCAGCGCGTCGGAATCGCTCAGGCGATGATAGGCTCTCCCGACATTATAATTCTCGACGAACCGACGGTCGGACTTGACCCGAAACAGATACTTGAGATAAGAGAACTGATAAAAAGGCTGGGCGAGAGCAAAACGGTCATTCTTTCCAGCCACATTCTCGCGGAAATAAGTGCGGTATGCGACCGCGTCATGATAATATCACACGGCAGTCTTGTCGCAAACGACACGCTCGAAAATCTCGAAAAGACCGCAAACCGTTGCGACCGCCTGCACCTTACCATAAGAGGCGACGAGAAAGACATATGCGACGTTCTGTCGGGCATAGACGGAATACTTAACACCGAGTATTCCCTCGGAAGCGCCGAGAACGAGTTTGATTTTGAGCTTGAGCTTGCAAAGGGAGCGGACGTCCGCGAGAACATTT
This sequence comes from Eubacteriales bacterium, assembly GCA_051887995.1. GTDB lineage: Bacteria > Bacillota > Clostridia > Oscillospirales > CAG-272 > SIG710. Next base: position 3,112 of record JBJFAQ010000223.1, on the reverse strand, counting down.
TCTTTGCAATGGCGGAGAAAAAATATCCCGTTGTCTCAATGCAGTATGAGCATATGACGCTTGAGGACATATTCCTTGCCCTCACAGACGATGAGCTGTTGCCTGACGAAAACGGAAAAATGCCCTCCGTCGAGGACATTCTTTCGGGAAAAGCAAAGAAAAAATATGGCGACACGGAAGAAATGCTTTCGGAGGAAGACGGAAGCGAACCTGAAGATGACGCCAATACAGACGAGACGGACGGGACAGGCAAGCCGGAGGATGAAAAAGAAGAAAACTCCGACGATGAATACAAGCCCCTTTTCGGCGGAAAGGACTGAGGTGAGAATATGTTTGCGGTATTCAAGAAAGAATTCAAATCCTTTTTCTGCGGCGTGACAGGACCTCTTTTTATTGCTTTTCTGCTTTGCTTTGCCGGAATTTACGTAACCTCGATAAACCTGCGCGGCGGCTACGCTTCATTTGAATATGTGCTGTCAAATATAGTCATTGTGTTCCTTCTTATCGTGCCGATTCTGACGATGCGTGTTTTTGCCGAGGAAAGACATTCAAAGACGGATCAGCTTCTCTATTCGCTCCCGATGAGCGTAAGCGAATTTGTGCTCGGCAAATATTTTGCAATGCTCGCGGTTTTTGCGATTCCGGTCGCAATCATGGCGCTTTACCCCGTCATTCTCTCCTCTTTCGGAACGGTGGCGTACCGCTCCGCGTATCTTGCCCTTTTCGCGTTCTTTATTCTCGGCGCGGCACTGATAGCAATATGCATGTTCATGTCCTCAATCACCGAAAGCCAGGTTATATCGGCCGTCATCAGCTTCGGAGTGTTGCTGCTTGCATATATGATGAGCGGAATTTCCTCCCTTGTCCCCTCGACGCCGGTAGCCTCGCTCGCATGCTTTGCGGTGCTTGCTGCGGTCATAGCGTTTGTATTTTATCTGTTTACGAAAAACACGACACTTTCCGTCGGGGTGCTTGCGGCACTGCTCGCGGTGCTCGCAGTCCTCTATGTGCTCTTTACCGATTCGTTTGCCGGTCTTTTCCCCTCTGTTTTGACTTACCTTGCCGTATTTGACAGATTCGTGAGCCTAACAGACGGCATTTTTGACGTAACTGCGGTCGTATATCTTTTATCCGTAGCGGTATTTTTCGTTTTTCTTACCGTTCAGTCGGTAGAAAAACGCCGCTGGAGCTGACGGGAGGCAGAACGAAAAATGAAAATTCTAAACAAAAGAACAAAAATCGGAAGCTATACCATCGCGCTTGTACTTGTGGTGCTTGCCGTGATTGTCGTTATCAATCTTGCCGTGCTCAGCGCCCCCTCCAAATTTACAAAGCTCGATGTGACGCCGCTTTCCCTCTACACCCTCTCTGACACGACAAAGCAGGCGGTAAATAAGATAGACGAGGACATCACCATCTACTTTATAGCCTCGGGCGGCGAGGACGGAAGCGGAAGCTCCCTTAACAACATACCTTCCATTTCTCTTTTCCTCGAAAAATATGCCGAGCTTAACGACAAAATAAAAGTACAGCTTATCGACCCCGTCGAAAAGCCCAATTTCGAGAGCGCATACACGGACGAGACGCTTGAAAATTACAGCATCATCGTCGAGAGTGCAAAACGCTTCAAAATCATCGGCTTCAGCGACCTTTACTACTATTACAGCGATTCCTACGGGCAGATTTCTCCCGACGAATATCAGTCGTTTGTGATGTATATGTACTATTACTACGGCACAAGCGTCGAGCTTACCCTCAATTTTGCCGGAGAGAGCGTTATAACCTCCGCGCTCGACTATGTGACGACAAATGAGATTCCTGCGGTTTACACGCTTACAGGTCACGGCGAAAACACGCTTTCGGACACTCTTATCTCAAACATTAAAAACGACAACATGGAATGTTCTTCACTTTCTCTCCTCACCTCCGATATTCCGGACGACGCCGAGACCGTCATTATAAATGAACCGTCCTCCGATATAAACACGGACGAGGCAAAAATGCTCTCGGAATTTCTTGAGAGCGGAGGAAATCTGGTGCTGACGACCTCATATTCGAGCACCGAGCTTCCGAATCTCATGGGCGTGCTTGCCGAGTACGGTCTGTCGCCGGTAGAAGGCTTGATAGTCGAGGAAAACACAAGCTATTATTACAATCAGTATCCCTATTATCTGCTTCCGAAGGCGAGCACGTCAAGCGCTCTTACATCTTCCCTTGCCTCCTCCGCATATATGCTGATGCCGTTTGCGCACGGCATCTCATACGACGGAGACACCGATAAAAACGTAAGCGCCGAAGCGCTCTTTACGACCTCTTCTTCGGCGTATACCGTTGCCGCCGGAGCGGAAACGATAGAAAAGACTGAGGATTCGCTTACGGGCAGCTTCAACACCGCCGTTTTCGCATCTGACAATGATACAGACGCAAAAATACTGTGGCTGTCCTCCCCTGCGCTCGACGACAACCTGAACAGCGTCACGGGCGGAAACTACAAATATTTTATCTCCATGCTCGGAGGTATGTCCGACCGCGACCGTATCACCTACAACATTCCCTCAACGGAAATAGGCAGCTCATATCTTACGGTAAATGAAACTCAAGCGACAGTCTGGAGTGCGCTTCTCATCATTATTATTCCTCTCATCTTTGCCGTCGGAGGCATTGTAAGATGGCAGATAAGGAGAAGAAAATAATGAAGCGGTCGAAAAATCTGCTAATACTGCTTGCCGTGCTTGTACTTCTCGTCCTTGCATATATTGTAATGATGCAGTTTGTGAAGGACACGGAGGACGATGACAATGTGCAGGAGATTTACTATGAGGCGACCGATGTTGTAAGAGAAAACATCACGTCAATCGCCGTCGGCGAGGACGGTCTCAGCTTCAGCGCCGCAGGCGATGACTGGGTGTACGACAAAGACGCCGCCCTTCCGATAGACAGCAGTGCTGTTTCTCTCATGGCAGACACCGTGGCGAACCTGACGGGCACATACCGTCTGACAGACGTTTCGGACGAGGCGCTTGAAGAATATGGGCTTACCTCTCCCTCACTTACGGTAAAAGTCACCGAGGGAAGCAAGAAAAAAGTATTTTATTTCGGAAATTACAATAGC
>JBJFAQ010000222.1:0-12886 GCA_051887995.1 Eubacteriales bacterium | reverse complement strand
CTTTGTTTCCTCGTTCTTCTTTACGAGCGTGTTAGGACTTAGCGCGGTAAAAGCAAATTCCTTTCTTTCCTTGCTGACGCACACAAGCAGAATCGTATCCGCCGAGATACGTCTGTATTCGCCGTCGGTGACAAGCTCTCCCGCCACAAGACCGTCGTCATACGGCACGAGCCCTTCGACGGTGTTCGGATTATACGAAGAGTAGAAAAGAGACGGCGAGTAGTCAACGCCGAGGAAAAGCATGTTGAATGAATTTCCGTCAAGGTCCACAAGCGCGTTGTTTGAGTTATCACTGTCGGTATAAATATCAAATCCCGTTACGACAGCGCTGTTTGGATCGCCGCCGGTAAGTCCCGCAAGTTCAAAAATGCCAAAGGCAATCACACCGAAAAGCACCAGGGATATCAGAAAGGTCAGCAGAAAATTTCTGACGCCGCTTGACATACGCTTTCCTCCATTTTACAAGTGTAATAAAATAATACAATGTATTATATCAAACAAAACTCTTTTTTTCAAGAGGCGGACGCTTTTTTTAACGTTTTTTTCAAAACTTTTTATTTTTTCGGTGAAAAAGCAGCCTGTTTTTCACAAAAAAACTCAAAAAAGGCTCTCTTGAAACACATCAAATCCGTATTTTTATAGATAATTATATCTGTAATAATTAGATATATATGAAATAAATGCGTTAATTCTAATGTTTTTATTATATGTTCGTCTTATCTAAGAGATTTATTTGATATCCGTATGATGCAAAAAACAGGACTGCGCCCATACAAAATCAATTGGCAAAACGCGACGGATAAAATATAATGTAAAGGGTTGATTTAAAATGGAAAATATGCTAAAATTAAGAGAAAATATGCGGAATTGAGGGATATTATCTGCAATATGGATTTCATAAGTTACTTTTTTTCCGTAACGGAAATCATCGGAATTGTTGCCGCGGCAATCTCCGGAAGCATGCTTGCCGTAACATGCTCATTTGACCTTTTCGGCGTCCTTTTCTGCGGTATTCTGACCTCGCTCGGCGGAGGAATTATCCGTGACATTCTGATAGGACATCTGCCGCCGCGGTCCTTCCACAACGCAATTTTCCTTTCCGCGGCGCTTGTGACATCTCTTGCCGTATATCTGATATTCAGAATCATACACCGCCGCTTCACCCCCGGAAAAGATAAACTGCACAGGCTTTTTCTGCTTTCCGATGCACTCGGTCTTGCATCCTTCTCTATCGGCGGCGTACAGATCGGGCTTGCGTCCGATTACAGCGGCAATGCGTTTCTTTGCATTTTTCTCGGAATGACGACCGCAATCGGCGGCGGTATTCTGCGCGATATAATTACAGCCCGACGTCCGCTCGTTCTGCGCAAAGAAATCTACGCAACGGCGTCCCTTATCGGCTGCGGAATCTACTATCTGATGGCAAGAACGCGGATTGACAACTTTATCGCCGTTCCGCTCTGCATGTTTATTATAGTGCTTATACGCATAGTTTCCATTAAATATCACTGGAATGAACCCGAAAAAGTCAAAAAAGGCGAGACGGAGATCACCGCCGGAAACAATGAATCACGGGAGGATAAAAATGTTTGATATACTTGTAGTTGAAGACGACGGCAACACGAGGCTTCTTATGGAAGCAGTCCTGCGTCAGGGCGGATACGTGCCTGTTTCGGCAAAAAACGGTCGCGAGGCGCTGGAAATTCTCGATCACAAGCACATTGACCTTATCCTGCTTGACATAATGATGCCCGAGATGGACGGATACGAATTTACTCGTATTCTGCGCGAAAGCGGTTTTGAAATACCGATTCTTATGGTCACGGCAAAAGAAGCGCCTGCCGACAAAAAGCTCGGTTTTATGTGCGGGACAGACGACTACATGGTAAAACCGGTAGACGAGGAGGAAATGCTCCTGCGCATCGCCGCGCTCCTTCGCCGTGCGCGTATCTCCTCCGAGCACATGCTCACAATCGGTTCTACCTGCCTTGACTATGACAAGCTGACAGTAAAAAACGGGGAAAACGAAATTGCGCTTCCGCCGAAAGAGTTTCAACTTCTCTACAAGCTCCTTTCGTACCCCGGAAAAATCTTCACGCGCAGCAGTCTTATGGACGAGATATGGAGTCTTGATTCCGAAAGCGACCCGCACACGGTCGATGTACATATCAACAGGCTGAGAGAAAAATTCGGGGATAACCCGGATTTTGAAATTGTGACCGTCAGAGGTCTTGGCTACAAGGCGGTAAAAAGGACATGAAACCATACAGAAATCTAAGAAATATCGTTACACTGCTTGTTCTTTGCGTGCTTATAGTATCCGGCGCGCTGACCGGCGTATGCATCGGATTCATATACTATTTGCGGATTATTCCGTCGGCAATAGTGGCGACATTCTGGCTTCCGTTCTTTCTTGTAGTCGTAAGCAGTATAATAGGCGCGCTTCTCGCCGCATGTGCAACACGAATTTTCATAAAACCCATTGACGAGCTTGCCGCCGCGACAAAAGCAGTCGCAAAAGGGGATTTTTCCGTCAGAGTAAATGAATCGACGCGTTCCTCCGAGCTGCATGAGCTTTTGCGCAACTACAATATAATGGCAAAGGAGCTTGAGGGAATTGAACTTTTCCGCTCCGACTTTATAAATAACTTTTCGCATGAATTTAAAACTCCGATAGTGTCGATTCGCGGCTTTGCAAAACAGCTTGCCTCAAACGACCTTACAAAGGAAGAACAGAAAAAATACGCAGAAATAATCGTTGCAGAAAGCGAGCGGCTTTCGGGAATGGCGGCAAATGTTCTGCTTCTGAGCAAGCTCGAAAGTCAGCAGCTCATCTCGGACAGAACATGGTTTTCGCTTGACGAGCAGATACGCTCATGCATACTTTTGCTTCAAAAAGAATGGGAAGAAAAAAATCTTTCCATTACCGTTGACCTTGACGAGATATCCTTTTTCGGAAATGAAGAAATAATGTCTCATATCTGGATAAATCTGCTCTCAAATGCCATAAAATATACGCATGAAGGCGGCAGTATAAGCATCCTTGCAAAAAAAGAGGAAGAGAACATCTGCGTGAGCGTCGCTGACAACGGCATCGGAATGTCAAAGGAAACTCTTTCAAAGGCGTTCGACAAATTCTACCAGGGAGACAGCTCTCATGCCGCAAGAGGAAACGGGCTCGGTCTTTCTCTTGTCAGAAGAATCGTTACCCTTTGCGGCGGCAGCGTCAGTGCCGAGAGCACAGAGGGAGAAGGCTCTGTTTTTACGGTCCGTCTTCCGCTTTGTTAATTTCCGGTTTATGTTTATCCGTATACTGGTATGTTAAATAATTTTATTATTTTAGGATAAATGGCGTGCTGTGCGGCATATAATCCAGTAACGGAGGCTCAAAATGAAATTAAAAGACAAATTTGCCCGCTTTATGTACGGAAGATACGGCATTGACGAACTTTCAAGGCTGATGACAGTATTGTTTTATCTGCTTATAATCATCAATTTGTTTGTCAGAAGCAGTATTATATCGGTTATTGCGCTGATTTTGGTCTTTCTCTTCACGTTCCGCTCCTTTTCACGCAACATTTACAAGCGAAGGCAGGAAAACAACCGTTATTTGCGCCTGAAAAAAAGAGTAAAAGACTTCTTTACGCTTGAGAAAAACCGTTTTCGTGACCGCAAAACACATATTTACAGAAAATGCCCGAAATGCCGCGCAGTCCTGCGGCTTCCGAAGGAAAAAGGAAAACATACCGTCCGCTGCCCGCGCTGCGGAGGCGGATTTGATATCAAAGTATAAAAAACAGGAGCAAATTATGCTGAAACGTTTCAAGGGAGAGTTCTTCACAATTCCCAACCTCTTTACTTACGCACGGGTAATACTGATTCCCATTATCGTATGGACCTACTGCAAGCTCGAAATGTACCGTCTTTCCGCACTTCTCGTTGCACTCTCCGGTATTACCGACTGCGCTGACGGCTTCATTGCACGAAAGTACAACATGATAACGGATTTCGGCAAGATAATCGACCCGATAGCAGATAAACTTACGCAGATTACGGTAATCGCCTGTCTCACCTATCGCTTCAGGCTCATGATAGTGCTTGTTGCTTTGCTTGTCGTCAAAGAGCTTTGCGTCGGAATCATGGGGCTTGCCGTTGTGCGTACTACCGATGTTGTCGAAGGCTCCCGCTGGTACGGAAAAGCAGCTACTATACTGTTCTATTTTATTATCGTTCTCCTGCTTGCCGTCCCGATGCCGGAATGGACATCAAATCTGCTTATTTTCTGCTGTCTTGCCGGAATGACTCTCTCCCTTATCCTTTATGTTGTAAGATACGCTTCGATACTCTCAAAATTCAAAAAATAAAAATATAAGCATACGGCGAAAACTATCAGCCGTATGCTTTTTTTGTTTCCAGAAGCAAAAATCACCGGCGGCAAAGCCGCCAGTGAAAATTTGTTTTGTAGTTTTTCAGCTTACCTTTGTGAATGAGAAGTCACGGAATGAGAACTCCTGAACGACAGATCCTTCGCTGCAGAATACCAGTATGATCTTTACATCGTCCAGTGCGTCTGCCGAAATAGTATAATCAAGAGTTATATTAGTCCAGTCATTCGTTGCACCGAACACCTTGGTCGTTGAACCTGCGTCGGTAGTAAGGATCGCTCTGAGCGAACCTCCATCGGGAGCCATTACGCTGAACGAGAGACGATATGTGCCCTCGCCGTACATCTTGACTTCATCCGAGATCTTGCGGCATATACCTGCCGAGAGTCCCATCGCATTCGGAGTTGTCGGGTTAGCGCAGGCGGTATATATGATTCCGTCTCTGTCCTCGCTCGTGATAACGTCAAGCTGGTAGCAAACATTCTCGCTGAACATGCTGACCTCGCCCTTGTCGGGAAGGAAGAGGTTTGCTCCCTTATAAACAGGCGTAAGGTAGAGAGCTCCCTGCTTCTCGCTTGAAGCGGTAACAACTCCTGCTTTCTTCAGCTCTGCAAGCGTTACTGTATCGCCGCTGCCGACCTTGCTCACGCGGAGAAGCTCGCAGATTTCTTCTGTCGGGAATACAGTATTGTCGCCCTTAACGGTAACATCTGCATCAAAGAATACCTGAAGTGCGCCGATATATACCTTGTTCTTTGCCGTGTAATTGACAACATGCTCGTTACGTGTGGGAGCCTTGTAGCCGGCGTCATACGTAAGAGTTTCTTCGTTATTTGCATTTTTCGGGTTGTTTATGCTAAATTCGGAATAGTCTCTGAAGAGTATGCCGTTTTCGCAGTAATTCTTGAAGTTGAGGAGATATCCTTCGGAGTAGAAGTAGGAATCTCCGTTGCGGTAACGGATAGAATTTGAAATGCCGTTAACCGTGACATTTTCAAAATTGAAGACCTTTTCGGCCGTACCCATGTTAGTACTGTCGAAGAAGTTAAGAGAAACCGAGGATGCCCCTTCTCTTCCGGTAGGAAGCTCAAGTGCATTGTAGTTGCGAACGGTAACGGAAGCTGTCTGAGTGTTATATGTGCCGTCCTGCTTTGCCGGATTGTAAACGTATCTGAATGCGTCGTCATCGGTACGGAATACATTGATATTCTCAAGCAGGCAGTTTGTGGGAGAGCCCTGCGGGAAGAGTGACGAGCATGTCGTGCCTATTGTGATATCGTTTGCGGTAAAGTTCTTTGCAGAGAACACGATGCCGTTATCTCCGACATAGAGCCAGCAGTGGTTTGCCTCAATGTCTTTACCGGTTGCGGTGATACCGTCCGTCGTCATCATGGAGGAGAGCGCCTTTACGTCCTGAAGTACGTTGTACTGACCGCCGAGCAGGTAGTTGAAGCAACGTGCGTCAACAGCCGTTACGCCCTCGACATAGTTATTCGTGCCGGTGACGATAAGCATTTTCAGACCCTTACCCTCTGTTCCGCCCTCGCGGATATCATATTCGTAGATATTTTCAAACGGGTCAACAATTGCACCGTGACCGATGACCTTGCAGTGATTTCCGGTGATCTTTACACGTGCATTAAGCACAGAGCCGGGTGCAATGTAAACGGTGGTATAATCCTTTTCGATTAAATATGTTCCGTCCTCTGTCTCGTACCAGCCCTCGATACGGATGAAGTTCGGATCGTCGTCATCGGGAAGCTCATCTTCAAATTCCGGATAATCCGCAAATACGGACAGAATGGTGTTCTGGTCGTCATCGAGCTGGATTCCGAAATAATCAGGCTCGTCAAGATAAACCGAAATTACGCCGTCCTTGAACTCGCTCTTGAAGTTCTTTGCAGACGGGAATACCGTGTAGCTTGTGAAGTCCTGCTTTACCTTGATGTCAACACGCACCTGACCGCCGCTGAACGCGAACATACTGAAGCGTCTGTATTCATCAAGACCCGGACGGCGCGACACATTGCTGTCAACCGTGTGGTTATAAACAGGAAGCTTTTCGGTCTTGCCGTTCATTGTCACGCTTACATCATAGTCATAGATTCTGTTCATCTGTTCGGGGAATTCAGGGTAAATGACAAGCTGTGTCTGCTGGCGGTACTCTTCGCGCGTCATCTGCTTGTCGCTGAAGAACAGACCGTTTATCTCTAGCTTGCCGGTTGTGTTCTTGAGGGTATCTGCAAGCTTGTTGTACGCATTCTTTGCCTCAACTTCGTCTCCCGCGACAAGAAGTATCTTGCCGTTTTCGCCGACGATACCCCATTTGCCGTCTTCGACAGCGGCGTTGGAGTCAGTAAACATGATGTTTGCAACAGATTCATTTTCGGTGGCACTTGCGGGAGCACCCACAATCGTCTTGACAAGCTCAATTATTCTGTTGACGTATGCCACACCGTAGTCGCCGCCGTATACGTATACTTCGCCGAGCGTTGTTCCGCCGGCGGAAATAGAGGATATCGTTGTCTGAGCGCCGGTCACATATTTATAGCCTTCGCACATAAGGATTCCATTCTCACACAGCAAATTTTCAATGAAGTAATCAACAGCATCGGAGAGCGCCGCGTCACTTCCGGCAAGTATGTAAATGTTTCCGTCCTCGCAGGTGATTCTGAACTCTGAAAGTTTAAAGTTTTCTGCCGCACGGCGGTTTGTGTCACCGATAAGGATTTCTTTGCTGCCGTTTGCAGCCGTCCAGTCCGTAACAAGCGTCGGCATAGATTTGGTATAGGACATGATTGCCTTGCGGAGCTTTACGGCAGCATCGGTTACAGTCTGGCTCGAGGTGTCCGAACGGACAAGTCTGAACTGGTCGAAGCTGAGCGCCGAATCAGGCTCAATGACCGGTGTGTTGATGACAGCCTCTGTGTCATCGCCGTCTTTGTCAGGTGTTTTCTTGTCCCCGCAGCCGACAATGCCGACAAGCAGTACAAGGGCAAGAAGCACAAAACACAGTCTTTTCATTTGCTTTTTCTCCTTTTTCAAGCCGGAGCTGTCAATCGCTCCGTTCTCTGTTGAATACGTGAATTCACGATGCCAAAAGGCTGTAATCATATTGCAAGAGGCAAATCCGCAGTGCGGACCTGCCTCATTAACACGGCACGGTTTGGATACGTGATATCACACCTAAGTTATTATACATTATGTACCAAGGCAATGTCAAGTATTTTTTTAAAATTGTGGAAAACATAAAAGCGGGCAGAGGTTACTCTGCTCGCTCGGACTGCGGAAAAACTATTTATTTGTTTTTGACTTCTTCTTCCACAAAAGCCAGTCCCTGTCAAGCACCGTCGAGTGAGGCAGTTTTATTATCGACTCGCACGGAAAATTTTCGCATTCTCCGCAGAAATTCAGTTTTTTCGTATTTACGCAATCGCGTGTAAAACAGTCGCCTGTTTTATGCTCCGAAATGCAACCGGCACAGCCTCCGTGCAGATATGTAGGACATGCACCGCACCAGAATCCGCATTTTCCGAGCAGCTTTGCATCAAATTCCATTTTTTCCTGCCCCCGGATTATTTGTCGGACTTTTTCAGCTCTTTCAGCTCGTCAAGGAAGGTGTCAAGGTCTTTAAACTCGCGATAAACGGAGGCAAAACGTACATATGCGACCTGATCTCTTTCCTTCAGCTTCCGCATTGCCATCTCGCCGAGATCAACCGACGACACTTCCTGCCGCAGAGAGTTCTGAAGCTCGCTTTCGATTTCGTCTGCAATTTCCGCCGCGTTTACGGGACGCTTCTGACAGGCTTTGAGCAGACCCGAAAGCAGCTTGTTTTTGTCGAACATCTCTTTACTGCCGTTCTTTTTTATAACGATGAGCTGTACGGTTTCTACCATTTCAAATGTCGTGAAACGTTTCTGGCACATCGGGCACTCCCTGCGCCGCCTTATGCTTGTACCGTCGTTTGCCGGTCTTGAATCAATTACTTTGCTGTCCGGATAGTTACAAAAAGGGCATTTCATCTTCCGTAATTCCTCTCTAAAAAGCAGTAAATGAATTTTGGAAAAGCTGTTTGTGTATATTATACATTATTTTTTAGAATATGTAAATACCCTTTATGATAATCCGTCACGTTTTGCCGTAAAAATCGCTCATTATGTCGTCAAGCGTACAAGGCGTGACTGCGCCTCGGACAATAAGACGGTAAAAACGGCAGCCCTCGAAAAAACCGCACGGAAGAATCCTGCGTATGCGGTCCTCACCGCAGTGCACCTCAACTGCGCAGTCAAACGGAGGAAAAAGCGAAACCCACATTGTGTAGCATGCCCGCTTTCTGCCGACAGGGGCACAGGTTCTCAAGGCAAGCCTGTAACATTTTTCGAACTTTGCGCCATGAGGTTCCTCGTTTTTCCTCTTCATATGTCATCATCAGTTTTCATTCTGAATTCTCCTTCCGGTCTTTAATGTTTATGAATATGATGCGCCGGTATTACAGTTTTATTTTATCATATTTACAGCAATGCAAAATCAAGAAAAAAGGCTTTTTTATGACAAAAAATGTAATATTTTGGAATATTTCGGCTGAATGTGACGGTTTTGTGAGTTTTTTGCGCCAAAAAGCTTGTTTTTTGAATATTTATTCCGTTTTCGCATGAAAAATCATTGCTTTTCTGAAAAAAGGAATAATGTTGTTCTTCTTCCTGACATTAGCGGTTGAAATTGTGCCCCGAATATGTTATCATTTACTTGGTTTCTAAATGTCTTTATACAAAAATTTAATTTTTTCAAAAATTTTATTCATTTTACGGAGTTTTGATATTTATGCAGTACAATATGAAAAAAACAAGGCGTTTTCTGCGCCTGAGGCCGCCGCGCATTAGTAAGGAAGCCGTGCGTGTGCTGATTTTCGGGCTGCCGTTTATTTCGGCGTCTCTCATTGCACTGACACTAAAAATGCAAAGCGAGCTTCCGTCAATGCCGGTTACGGTAATACGTACATATCCCGCAATGTATGAACATATTCTGGCATCGCTCACGCTACTTATCCTCGGAGCAATGATTTTTGATATTATGTCAAAAAACAAAAAATAAAAAATATTCGGTTCTCGTGGCATAGCACGAGAACCGAATATTTTTTTATTACTTTTTCAGAAGCAGGCAAACTATCTGCCAAAGGCGTTCAAAGGAAGAAAGGTCAAGCGCCTCGTCCGGCGAGTGGATATCGCGCATGCCGGGTCCGATTGAGATGATGTCCATTTCACCGAGCTTTGATTTTATTATGCCGCACTCAAGTCCGGCATGAATAACATTTGCCTTCGCCTCATGCCCTGTCAGTTCCTTATAAACTCTGAAGAATTTATCTCGCAGAGCCGAGTGCTCGGCGTATTCCCACCCCGGATATCTTCCGAGCAGCTCCGCCTTGCCGCCGAGTGCCAAGGCAAGCCCCGCAAGCTCCTCTGAGGCAAAGTCAAGCTGGCTTTCCACGGCGGAGCGTGCCGAGAAAATGAACGTGACCTCGTCCCCCTCGGTGCGCACAATGCCGAGATTGCGCGAAAAGCCGACAAGTCCCGGCACATCGCGGCTCATTGCAATAACTCCGTTCTGAACCGATGACATAAACGCAATAACATGCTCTGTCGTTTCCTTGTCTGAGGCAGGCAGTTCAAAATCCGTTTTCTCCCATGTCATGGAAAAGGCCGCGTCATCGGGGAAGAGCTCGCCCGCAATCGCCTTTTTTACGCGTCTTGCTGCCAAATCAAACGTGCCGTAGTCCGAGACAACAATAACCGCCTCACATTCGCGCGGAATTGCATTATCCTTGCTTCCGCCGCTTACATACGCAAGTCTGAGCGCGCAGTCTGAGGAAAGCGATAGAAGTGCACGCCCCATGAGTTTGTTTGCGTTCGCTCTGCCGGAATTTATATTTTCTCCGCTGTGACCGCCCATAAGCCCCGAAATGCAAAGCCTTACCGCGTCTCCTCCGAACTCCTTGCGCGCAAGCGGCATGGTTACCTTGTGAAAAATTCCTCCGGCACAGCCGACAATGACCTCGCCGTCGTTTTCCGAATCAAGATTTATAAGCTTTTTCGCCTTTACTTTCCCGAAATCAAAGTATTTTGCCCCGTCAAGTCCGGTCTCCTCCTGCACGGTAAAGAGGCACTCAAGCGCAGGATGCTCGGCGCACTCGCCGTCAAGAAGGGCAAGCATCGTCGCCACCGCCACGCCGTCATCAGCGCCAAGCGTTGTTCCGCGTGCGCGCAGAAAACCGTTTTTATCAATATAAATATCAAGCGGGTCATTTTCAAAATCAAACTCAACGTCCGAGTTCTTTTCGCACACCATGTCAGTGTGCCCCTGAAGCAACACGGGAGGCTCGTTCTCGTATCCCTTGCTTGCGGGGCAGGTTATAAAAACATTGTTCATTTCATCGCGGATGCACGGAAGTCCGCGCTCTTTTGCAAACTCGCAGAGCCACGTCGCAATCTTTTCTTCATGTCCCGACCCGCGCGGTATTTTCGTTATTTCCTCAAAAAAAGAGAACAGCTTCTGCGGACGGTAACCGTTTATCACAGCCATAAAAATCCTCCTTTAATTATAAGCTAAGCTGCGCGGCGGTTTCTCCGCCGCGCAGCTTATGTATATCAGTATTTCTGCTGGCGTCTCGAAAGGTTGAGAGCACCGTCCGGAAGAACTGCAATGTTGTCAAGTGATTTTCCCGTGCCGATTGCCACGCACGAAACGGGATTTTCGGCAACGCGCGTCGGTATTCCCGTGATATGCGCGATGAGACGGTCAAATCCCCAAAGCATACTGCCGCCTCCGGTCATTACTATGCCGTTATTGAGTATGTCGCCCACAAGCTCAGGCGGTGTGCGCTCAATGACTGAGCAAATAGAGTCAAGAACGTTTGAAATCGGGTCAGCCAAAGCCTCAAGCATTTCCTGCGAACTTATCGTAATCATGCTCGGCAGTCCGGTTTCAAGGCTTCTGCCCTTGACGTCCATGTACTGTGTTTCATTGTGCGGATATACCGCGCCGATGCGGCGCTTGATTGTCTCGGCGGTCCGCTCTCCGATAAGCATATTATATTTTCTTCTCACATACCGTATGATAGCTTCGTCAAATTTGTCTCCGGCGACTTTGATTGATTCGGAAACAACTACGTCGTTAAGCGAAATGACGGCGATATCCGTCGTACCGCCTCCGATATCGACAACCATGTTGCCGCTCGGCGCCGAAATATCTATCCCTGCGCCGATCGCCGCCGCAACAGGCTCTTCGATGAGGTGCGTCTGCCTTGCGCCCGCCGCGGTTGCGGCGTCAATAACGGCTCGCTCCTCCACCTCCGTAATCCCGCTCGGAATGCATATCATAACGCGCGGACGAAAAACAAAGCCCCCGCATGCCTTTTTTATAAAGTACTGAATCATTTGCAGCGTCACGTCGTACTGGCTTATAACGCCGTCGCGGAGCGGGCGGATTGCCATTATGTTGCCCGGCGTTCTGCCGAGCATCTGCTCTGCCGCTTTCCCGACCTTTATCATTTTTCCGCTGTTTGTCTCGATGGCAACAACGGACGGTTCGTTTATCACGATGCCCCTTCCCTTGACATATACAAGGACACTTGCCGTTCCGAGGTCAATTCCTATATCCTTTGTAAGCATTGAACTCCCCTATATATATTATTTTCGTTCAAAAAACACCTATTCTTTTTAATTATACAGGATTAAGCCCCAAAAATCAATACAATTTTACAAATATTTTTCGCAGGGGGAGGCAGTGCGCTTCTTCCTCCGTCCGATTAAAATTTTGTTTCCGTCGATGCGACGCACGCACACACGATTCGGCTTGCCCCTGCCATAAACAGCGCCTTTGAGGACTCCGCCATGCTTGAGCCTGTCGTTACCACATCGTCGACGAGAATGATTTTTCTCCCTGCAATCTGCTCCGAAAACGGCGACGCGTCAAAAATTCCAAGCACGTTTTTTGCCCTTTCTTCCGAGGAAAGCGCTTTTTGCTCGCTCCCTTCGCTTCTGCGTTGCAGAAGAGGAGCGTAAGGCAGTCCGAGCCGCTCCGCGGTCATTTCCGCAAGGCGCGCGGCGTGGTCATAACCGTATTTTATGACAGATGACTGCCGTCTCGGCACATTTGTGAAAACCCAGCCTTCTTCCTCCTGCTCAGAAAGAAAATTCCTCATCACTGCGGCAAGCTGAGTTGCAAGAAACGCTTCGCATCGTGCAAGTGCGTCGCGTTTCATGCAGAAAACAAGTGCGTTTACCGTTTTCTGCTCGCCGCCGTGATATGTACAGAGCCTAAGAAGCGTCTCGCAGCCCGCACGGTGCATAACTCCCCGCATACACCTGCAGTCCACCATCGGAAGTCCGCATACGCGGCAGATGCGAAGCTTTTCGCGCTCCCATTCGGCGCGGCAGTCGGGGCAAAGCGCGTTCTGTCCCTTTGGCAGAGCGCCTTTTTTCGTGTCCTCGCCTTTTAACGTC